>JAJPXA010000119.1 GCA_021205715.1 Bacillota bacterium | reverse complement strand
TGGGTAAGACACGCGAGTACCTCTATATCACAGCCGTTGCAGCTTGAACCGTCATAGTGAAGCAGCCACGGTGATTTTGAAAGCTTTGACATTACCTATCCCTCCTTTAAAGAATCATCTGCAAAACGAACAGATTGACCGCGCCGAAAACGAGCGTCATCAGCCACGATGATTTAAACATTCTGTCCCATTTTACGCGCGCGTTGGTGTTGCTTATGAGTATTTCGAGGAAATATACCGCGGCGCACATTACAACCGCGAGCGGTATGCTCCACCATTTGTTGCAGAGGAAGAACATCGCCACGATTCCGAGCAGGAGTATGTTTTCATACCAGTGCGAAATGTCAACTATCGCGAGCATTCCGCCCGAAAGCTCGGTTGTGACTCCGTTTACGACCTCTTGATGAGCGTGATGCGACATTGAAATATCAAACGGCGCCTTGCGCATTTTTATCGTCAGGATGAAAAGGAAGCCTATGAACACGCCCGGAAGATACACGATATTGGGTATGCTTGAAATTTCTATTATTTCCTTTATCGAGAACGTTCCGCGCGTCGCTATGTAAAATCCCACAGCGGTAAGAAGCACCATCGGTTCGTATGAGAGCATTTGCATAAGTTCGCGGTTCGCGCCCATTACGGCGTAGGGCGAGTTCGTCGAGGATGCCTCAAGCACCAAAAACATCGCCGCGGTCGTAAGCACGAACAATACGAGCAGAAGGTTAAATCCGCCGTAGAAAAGCGCGCCCGTAAACACGATGAATATTATGAAGCACCACGCGAAAAGGTACTGTATATTGTTAATTACAAGTATTTCCTTATTCAGGAGCTTTCTTACGTCGTAAAACGGCTGCAAAAGCGGGGGGCCTATTCTGCCCTGCATACGCGCGGTTATTTTGCGGTCGATGCCCTCAAGCAGTCCGCCCGCCAACGGCGCAAGCAATATGTAAGCGAGTATTCCTATTATTGAGCTTAACATTATAAAACACCTCCCGTAACGCTGCCTATCGCAATTCCGAGGCATACGACAATTGCCGCCGCCGCTATTGCCGCGGACGGTTTCCATATTCGCTTTTCGCCGAAGTAATCAACCATATACCAGTTGGTGAGATACATCATTTTCGGCTTGTTGAACGAGTCCATAAATTGGCGGTTGTCGCCCTCGTTTATTCCCGCCATATATTCGAGATTGGGTGTTACGCGGACGCGGCGCATAATGGCTCTTGCGATAAAGGGAATGACAAATACCATTATCAGCATTACCACCATTATAACCATATCCTCCGGCGCGAGAACCGAAACTGTCGGGACGTTATAAAGCTGACCCAGAAGCGGTTCCACAATATATATCGATATGAGCGGCAGCAGGATGCACAGGGCAATCATCATTACCGCGTGACCTATAAGCGAAATCCATTCGCCCTTTGCCGTTGTGTCGCGGCGCAGGCGGGTGTTCGCCTTGAACGCGAGTATTTTCGTGAGCCATTTTGTCCAGTAGAACATTGTCGTAGCGCTTCCGAACGCGAGGAACAATACGAGAAGTATATTGTTCGCGTCTATAAACGCCTTTAACGCCGCCCATTTGGAAATCAGCATTCCGAACGGCGCGAGGAACATTCCCGCGATACCCACAATCATAATGAACGCGAGGAACGGGAGTCTTATGATAAGTCCGTGCATATCCTCTATGTCGCGGCTGCCGGTCGCGTTTTCAATAGCGCCGACCGCTTGGAAGAGCATCGATTTCGATACCGCGTGGAACATAAGAAGCAGTACGCCCGCCCATACGGTTTCGGTTGTGCCGACACCCGCGCAGGCGGTAATCAAGCCCAAATTGGAAATTGTCGAATATGCAAGCACCTTTTTACCGTCGCTTACGGTTATCGCGAGCATACTCGCGACAAGGAACGTGAAGCCGCCGATAAGCGACACCATTGTTCCCGAGATGTTTCCGCTCATCGCGGGCGCAAGCCGCAAGAGAAGATAAACTCCCGCTTTTACCATTGTCGCGCTGTGCAGAAGAGCGGATGTCGGCGTTGGAGCGACCATAGCGCCGAGCAGCCATTTCGAAAACGGCAGTTGCGCCGATTTGGTAAGTCCCGCGAACGCCAAAAGTATAATCGAGAGCGTCGCTGCGGGTCCCGCGTTTGACGCTACGAGCTGCTGAAGCGTTGTGATATTAAGCATAATACCGCAGCAGCCTATCGCCGCGGCAAAGCCGAGTCCGCCCAAAAGATTCATCCAAAGCGCGCGGAAAGAGTTGTCTATCGCTTCCTTTGTGCGCGTGTAGCCTATGAGCAGGAACGACGAAACGCTCGTTATTTCCCAGAAGAAGTAAATCCAAGACAAATTTGACGACATTACAAGTCCGAACATCGCGCCCAAAAATACGAAAAGCATCGGAAAAAAGAATGTGCGTCTGTCCTTAAACTCCGTGTGGTGATTGTGGTAGTCCGACATATAGCCCACGGCGTAAATGCAGATAAGCCCGCCGACCACGGCGATTATAAGGCACATAACAGCCGTAAGGCTGTCGATGAGAATATACGCCGACGATGTTTCGATTTTGCCAGAAAGCTCGAGCCACACCGTTAGCGCCGTCCCCAAAAACGCCAAAACGGCGGCGTAATATTTTTTATGCTTAAAGCTCAGATATACTATAAGAAGCATAAGGAATATTTCCGCACCCAT
>JAJPXA010000254.1 GCA_021205715.1 Bacillota bacterium | reverse complement strand
TTATATTACTGCCCGCGCCGTTATAGCCGCCGCCGATACCGGCGCCCTGGTTTACGCTCTTCGCGGTTACCGTGCCGCCGCTAATCTTGATACCGTCGCCCGCGCCGTAATGGCCGCCGCCGATTCCCGCGCCGCCCCAGTCGCCGCCGGTCGCGGTTACGGTGCCGCCCGAAATCGTGATATTTCAGCCCGCGCCCTCGTAGCCGCCGCCGATACCGGCGCCGTATTTGCCGCCGGTGGCGGTAATTGTGCCGCTTTCTATCGTAATATTCGCGCCGTCCTCACCGGCGCCGCCGCCGATTCCCGCGCCGTAATAGCCGACGTATTCGTCATAATCGTACGAGCCGTCGCCGACTGCGGTAAGACTGCCGCTGCCGCCGATTACCAGCGCGTTATCGTCCGAGGTTTTCTGCAAACCCGCGTTGCCGACCAAGCCGTTTGCGCAAAGCGCATTATCGCCCGTAAGGTTGATTGTTACATCTCCCGCCGCGTCTATTTCAAACGGCGGTTTCTCGTCGTTTGCTATATCCGCGCCGTCGAGCGTGATTGTTACATCGTCCGCCGCCGTGACCTTTATCGTGTCGCTTACCGCTTGTGTGACACCCGCGTAGGTGTTCATCGAAATCGTGTATTCGCCGCCGTCGGTTATGGTAAGAAGATTATCCTCATATGTATAGCCGTTGTTTTTGTCAACGATAAGCTCCTGCGCCGCCGATATTACGACGCACGGAAAATCGTCTTTTGTCGCGGGATCCGCATTCGCGTACGCGACATATTCGTCCGCGAGCGATATGCCGTATACCTTGGCATTTTCTCCCGCGCCCGTCGTAAATTCGGCGTCCCCGAAATAGCCGCCGGTGATTGATACGGTCGATGCACTGCCTCCGTTGCCGTTGCCTATCGCGTCCGCGCCGTCGCCGCCCTCTGCTTTGATATATCCGCCGGTTATGGTAACTGTGGCGTTACCTGCCATGCCGGCACCGATTCCCGCGCCTAATTCGCCGCCGGTCGCGTCAATCGTGCCGCCGTTTATTATAATAGTGCCTGTCGGATCGCTGTTGCTGCCGATTCCCGCAGCGTGTTTGCCGCCCTTGGCGGTCAATGTACCGGCGGCTTCGCCGTCACCGTCCGCGCTTGTGATTGTAAGCGTGTTGTACGGCGTAGCTATACTCAATCCGGCATATTTGCTATCACCGCTTGCGTCAAGCGTGTTGTCGCCCTTAAGCTTCACCGTAACATTGGTGGATGCCGCAGATATAAACAACGGTGACTCGCTGTTGTATTTTATATTCACTCCGTCAAGCGTGATTGTGACATCATCCGAGGCAGTGACCGCTATTATATCGCTTGTCGCTTCGGTAATACCCGCATACGTGTTCATCGAAATAATATACTCGCCGCCGTCGGTTATGTTAAGCATATAAATGTCGTATGATTCTTCATATGTATAATTGCCAACATCGGTCGTTTCGACCAAAAACGCCTTTTCGCTCGGTGCCACGGCATACAAATAGCCGTCAACGCCGCTCTCGTATACCTGATAGTCCTCCGCAGGCGTTATGCCGTAGACAACATTGCCGTCTACACTGCCCTCGGCGAAGCATCCGCCGGTGATTGTAACGGTTGCGTTGTCACTGCCGATAGGCGTACTGCCCGACGCGGTGATATATCCGCCTCTTATGGTGACAGTGCCGCCACCGCTTCCGACAGCGTTGCCGATGCCCACGGCATTCGAACCGCCGACTGCGGTAATTATACCGCCGTCTATCGTAATAATGCCCGCCGAAGTGGTGCAGCTGCCGCCGATTCCCGCGCCGTTTGCGCCGCCGGTCGCGGTAAGAGAGCCGTCCTCGTCAAGCGAAGCGTTTGTAATCCTAAGCGTACCGGTCGAAGAAACCCCTAATCCCGTACTGCCGCTCGCGGTCGTTTTAAGCGTGTTGTCACCCTTGAGCCTGATTGTGACATCGCCCTCACCACTCACGCTAAACGGCTCCGCACTGTCGCTTTCTATGCTTACGCCGTTTAATGTAATTTCAATCTCGTCACTCGCATCCGCTGCCGCAATCTTTATCGTATCGGTCGTGGTGGTTGCGCCCTTTTCCGACATACCGATTTCATACGAGCCGCTTCCGGATATGGTAAGAATATGCGAGCTGTAATCATAGCTGTAGCCTACCGTGTCGTCGGTCGTAACCGTAACCGTAAACGCCATCGGCACAACCAAGCAGGGATAGTTCGTGCCGACTGATGTTTCGTCATTATTTGCCGCGGCATATGAGCCTATCGCGACATCGCAGCCGTAAACCACGCCCAGACCGTTACCGCCCGCCGTGAAGCTCTTGTCGCCGAAATACCCGCCGATGATTGCAACGTCCGCCGTGCCGCCGTTGTAGCCGCTGCCTATCGTGTCCGCGTCCGTGCCGCCCTCTGCGGTGATATATCCGCCGCTTATCGTGATACCGCTGCCGCTGCCGCGATTGCCGCCGCCGATTCCCGCGCCGTATTTGCCGCCCGTTGCTGTAACTTCGCCGCCTGAAATCGTTATATCGCTGCCGCCGCTGTAAGCGCCGCCTATGCCCGCGCCATAATCGCCGCCCGTCGCGGTTACCGTGCCGCCCGAAATCGTTATAACGCTGCCCACAACGAACAAACCCACGCACATAAAAGCCACATAATCTGAACACAAAACTCATACAGTACCTCTGGGTT
>JAJPXA010000190.1 GCA_021205715.1 Bacillota bacterium | reverse complement strand
GGAGGACACCGAAGCAACAGACGAAACAGAAGCAGCCGAGGACGATGCCGAGGCTGAGGACACAACGGATGAAGAAGACGCGGATGAGGAAGACTCCGAAGACGCGGACGACGCAACTGCGGATGAAGACATCGTAACAAACGAAGACGCCGCATTTGAAAGCTATGCTTCATTTGTAGGCAAGGTTAATCTTATCGAAGCGGGATACGCGAATATAGAGCTTGCTGACGGAAGCCTCTCGGTATCCGAAACTACGGACGGAATAAACGAGGGAGATTACATAATCCTGTCATATACAGCGAACGGCGATTACGTATCAACGGTTTCATCTTGGTTCTATGAGGAATTTTCGGGCACAGATATTAATTTCTCGCTTGTTCAAAAGAGCGATTATACCGAAGCGGCAACGCGCCTTGACTTTGCGGAAACAATCTATTCTTACCTTGCGTCAAAGGATTTGATAAGCGCTGCGGAGCAGGCTAATCCGTTTATCGACACCGACAGCGACGCCGTAAACGCGCTTAACGCGGCGGGCATCATAAACGGCGTTTCCGACAACGAATTCGCGCCGGAATCGGCTCTTACCCGCGAAGCGGCGGCTACGATTATCGCGCGCGCGTATTTCTACGCTAACCCGAACGCGGCTGTACCGGAGGTTGCTCCCGTATATGACGATAATGATGAAATCTCGGATTGGGCGGCTGAATCCGTAAACCAATTGTTCGCGCTCAATATGATGACCGGTTCTGACGACAACAAGTTTATGCCTCAGAGCGAGCTTACTCTTGAGCAGGCTTTGGCGGTAATCTTGAGATCAAATCTTGACGCGGCGGAAGAAATCATCGACACGGACACAAACGAGGATACCGACACGGATACGGAAGATACCGAGCTTGAAAACCCCGTTGTTGAATATTCAACCGTCGCTGACTTAAACGCGGCTATCGCGTCATTCGGCGTTGCGGATTTGAGCGACACGGAGGGTTATACCGCGGCTTATTCTTTGATTGACAACACCGTGGCTCAGATTGTATACACAAGCGACAGCGCTGTAATAACAATAAGAAAAGCCGTTCAGACAGACGCGGCTGCAAATGATATTTCGGGCGTTGAGGGCGCTGAAGCGGCAGGTACTTTTGAAGTGACCGATACCGCGAAGGTTACCGGCGAGGAAACAATTGAGGTATCGTTAAGCACATATGAGAATTCAACCGTAGCGGTTTGGGCTCTCGACGATGCGGATGTTGTTTACAACTTCTCGCTTGTTATCGACAGCGAAGACGAAGTTTCCGAGGATGATGTTAAGGCGATTGTACAAAACGTTATAGACACAACTCCGAGAGGCTGATTCAAAAATAAAATCCCCGCCGAATATGGCGGGGATTTTTTTGCGCTTTAAAGGAAAACGATTTGCGGCGCGGCGATATTTCGCAAATCGGCGTCTTCGGCACAGCTTATAAAAATCTCACAATATATTATTCCATTTTATCTTATAATTCTCGGGCAGCTGTTCAAACAAAAACGACAGCACGCGGCATTTTGACAACGCATCGGTTTTTTGACCGCCCTCGATAAACTCGTACAGCTCCCATGTGTTCACCTCGATATTATGCACCACCTCGTGATTATCGGTTACAGACAGAATATCCTCCTTTTTATTTACATAATCGGATATTTCATTTAAAATATAGACCGCGCTCTCGTAATTTTCATCCTCAACCGCCTGAGTGACGCGCTCGTTAATCGAAAGGAGCTTTTGAGAAACTGTATTTATATGCAGCTCGCACGCTATGCTTGACGCCACTATCAAAACGGCTATGCAAGCCGATACAATAACACTTTTCACTGCGCATCCTCCTCGCCGCGTTTTTGAATAAAGAGCTGTCCGCTCGTGTTTAAGGACGCGATAAACACATCCTTGATTTTTGTTATATTCCTTTTGTTAAGCTCCTCCATAAGCCACATATATGTTTTATTCGAGCGTTTTAATTCGGTGTCGTTTAGCTTGCCGTTTAGAATCAAGGAATAACTCAAGCCGTCTTTTTCCGGATTTTGAACCGCCAAATCCGCGACCGTTACGTTTCTCGCGTCGGTTTTCGGTATAACCGACAGCTTGCCGCTGGTTTCGAGTATCGCGACATCTATATCGGATATATCGGGGTAATTGTTAAGGCGCAGCTCCTCCAAGAGGTCGTTTATATTAAAACGCTGCTTTGTAAGCTCCCGCTCGTTTATGTGACCGTTGTATATGACAATGCTCGGCTCGCCGGTTATAAGCTTTCGGAAACGGCGGCTTTTTAGGCTTATAAACGACATAAAAACCTCCGCTATAATAAGCGTAAGCACGGGTATGATGCCGGTCAAAATCGGGATGTCTATCGCCTGCATAGGAACGGAGGCAAGGTCGGAAATCATAATTGCCACCACAAGCTCCGACGGCTGAAGCTCGCCTATTTGCCGTTTACCCATAATTCGCATCGAAAATATAACCGTCCCGTACAAAATAATAGTGCGAATTACCAAAATAAGCATAACATACCTCCGTCTTAAAATCGTAATATTTTCCTTAGTGTTTACGAATAGTTTAAAAAAAATTCATTTACTTTCGCGATTTAAAGTGATATAATAGAAAAGTGAAATAAATTATCGGGAGTGATAAGCTTGAAAAGCATAAAAAATGAAAATACCGAGCTGCTTATGCGGTCGATTTTGGA
>JAJPXA010000105.1:392-2718 GCA_021205715.1 Bacillota bacterium | reverse complement strand
CATCTTACAACAAACGGGTTTCCAAAGGGCAGAGCCCTTTGGCGCTTTTGGTTCTTTTCAGAAAAAGAACACTTTTAAAACTTATTAATAGAACAAAAAGTTATGGGGATAATTAATGTTCCTTAATGTAAATTAGCTTGATAAACCCAAATTTAATTTCGCATAAAAAGGAGAACACTATGTCTGCATCGTCCGTTAAAGGCATAAAAAACAGAATAAAAAGCATTGAAAGCACAATGCAGATAACAAAAGCGATGGAGCTTGTCGCGTCATCTAAAATTCGGCGCGTAACGGACGCGGCGGATCGCGCGAAGCCGTATTTTGACATACTGCGCGAAACGCTTGATGATATTGTGAGCGACAACAAGGATTTCACATCGGCGTATACGCGCGTGTGTCAAGGTAATGTTTGCCGCGTTGTCATTGCCGGCGACCGCGGTCTTGCGGGAGGATATAACTCGAATCTGTTCAAGTCGTTTAACGTGGGAACGGACGATATAATTTTCCCGATAGGCAGAAAAGCGGCGGAACGATTTTCGGGGTACAGGCTGTATACGACCGATTACGAAAAAACGTCGGATGTGACAATATCCGACTGCCGCGACATCGGTGCGCTATTGTCAGAGGCATATAAAAACGGCGAGTTTGCAAGTCTTTGTCTGCATTACACGAGCTTTAAAAACGCGATTTTGCAGGAGCCCGCGTTTATGAAACTGCTGCCGCTTTCAAGCGGCGGCGAAAGGCGCGCGGGATGCCTCACGCTTTACGAGCCGGATGCCGAGAGCGTGTTTGACGAGATAATTCCGAGCTATATTTCGGGAATGCTGTATGGCGCGGTATGCGAGTCCGAGGCATCGGAAATTTCCGCAAGGCGAAACGCTATGGAAACGGCGAATAAAAACGCGGCGGATATGCTGGAAAATTTACGGATTGAATACAACCGCGCGCGTCAAGGCTCCATAACGCGAGAGATAACGGAGATAGCGGCGGGCGCGGAAAATTTGTGAAAATGAGGATTGAATATATGGAAAATATCGGAAAAGTGGCGCAGGTAATAGGGCCGGTAATCGATGTTAAATTCGATGAGGAACATATGCCCGATTTGCTTAACGCGGTCGAGATAAAAACCGGAGATAAAACCATTGCCGCGGAGGTTGAACAGCATATAAGCGGCAATATGGCAAGGTGTATCGCGATGAGCGCTGCCGCCGGACTTACGCGCGGCGCGCGCGCGGTCGACACAGGCGGAGGAATAAAAGTGCCCGTGGGACGCGAAACGCTCGGACGCATATTTAACGTCTTGGGTGAGGCGGTCGATAATATGCCGCAGCCGAAAACCGATGAAAAATGGTGCATACACCGCACTCCGCCAAAGTATACGGAGCAGGAAGCGGTGGAGGAACCGCTTGAAACGGGAATAAAGGTTGTCGACCTTACCGCGCCGTATGTTAAGGGCGGAAAAATAGGACTTTTCGGCGGCGCGGGCGTGGGAAAGACCGTTCTTATAATGGAGCTTATCCGAAATATTGCGAAGGAACACGGCGGCATAAGCGTGTTTTCGGGCGTGGGCGAGAGAACGCGCGAGGGAAACGATTTGTATAACGAAATGAAAGAGTCGGGTGTTCTTGCCAACACCGCGCTTGTGTACGGGCAAATGAATGAGCCGCCGGGCGCGAGAATGAGGGTTGCGCTCGCCGCGCTTACTATGGCGGAATATTTCAGGGACAAGGAAAAGCGCGACGTTCTGCTCTTTATAGACAATATTTTCAGATTCACGCAGGCAGGCTCGGAGGTTTCAGCGCTTATCGGACGTATGCCGTCGGCAGTCGGATACCAGCCTACGCTCTCGACCGAGATGGGCGCTTTGCAGGAGAGAATAACATCAACAAAAAACGGCTCGGTAACGTCTATTCAGGCGGTGTACGTACCCGCGGACGATTTAACCGACCCCGCGCCCGCAGCGACGTTCGCGCATCTTGATGCGACCACGGTGCTGTCAAGACATATTTCGTCAATGGGAATATATCCGGCGGTAGATCCGCTCGAATCGACATCGAGAATACTCTCGCCCGAGATAGTGGGCGCGGAGCATTACAGGACGGCGGCGGATGTAAAGCGAATTTTACAAAGATATGCCGAGCTTCAGGATATTATAGCGATTATGGGTATGGACGAGCTGTCCGACGAGGATAAAATGACAGTAAGCCGCGCACGGAAGATACAACGGTTTTTGTCGCAGCCGTTTTCGGTTGCCGAACAGTTTACGGGTATGGAGGGACGGTATGTCCCGATAAAGGAAACCGTAAGAGGATTCCGCGAGATAATC
>JAJPXA010000105.1:0-382 GCA_021205715.1 Bacillota bacterium | reverse complement strand
ACGGAAAATGCGACGATGTGCCCGAGTCGTGCTTTTTATTCGCGGGCGGGATAGACGAGGTATATGAAAAATACGAAAAACAGCGTAAATCATCATAACCGCCGCGGGGCGGGAAGCGGAGGATAAAATGAATACTTTTCGTTTAAGGATTGCGACACCCGAGGGACTTATGTTTGACGGCGAGGCGAGCCGTCTACTCGTCCGCGCGAAGGGCGGCGATGTGGGAATTATGGCGAACCATATCGATTACGCGGCATCGGTGGGGACAGGTATGGTAAGAATATCGCTTGACGACGGCGGCGTGAAAACCGCCGCCTGCTCCGGCGGCATTCTGAGCATTAAAAACAAGACAACGCGCCTTATAGCCGATACCTTCGAATGG
>JAJPXA010000057.1 GCA_021205715.1 Bacillota bacterium | reverse complement strand
ACAAACTGGATCATCCTATCACACGAGCAGAGCACGAGGAGTTCCGCAAGACTATTGAGGCGAATTTTGACGCTATGGTTGCCGAGGACAAGCGGCTTAACGAGCGCTTGAAAATCGTCGAGGAAACGAACAAGCAGATAAGCGATATGAATGTTACATTGCAGAAGCAGAGCGACAATATTACGTCGCTCTCGCGGAATTTGGCGGACATCGCAAAGACACAAGAAGCGGAAAACGCGCGGCTAAAGGAGCTTGAAGGGCGCGACGGGAACAAGTGGCGCAAGGTGGTCGACGAGGCGCTGGTGCTGATTGTGGGACTCTTAATCGGCGCTGTCGCGGCGAAGCTGGGACTGGGGTAATGGATAATGTGGTTTGGAAACCGCAGGCGCGGCAGGCGGAGTTTATGCGGCGCGGTGAGTATGAATGCTTATACGGCGGCGCGGCGGGCGGCGGCAAGAGCGACGCGCTGGTGATTGAGGCGCTACGACAAGTCGAGAACCCGAATTACAGGGCGATATTGTTTCGGAAGACGTTCCCGCAGTGCAGGGAGCTGATAATAAAGTCGATGAACTACTACAAGAGGGCGTATCCGCAGGCGAAATACAACGCTTCGGCACATTACTGGACGTTTCCGTCGGGCGCGATGATATTTTTCGGGTCGATGCCGACGCGGGACAGCTATTTGCAGTATCAGGGACACCAGTATGCGTTCATAGGTTTCGATGAGCTGACGCATTTTACACAAGAAGAATACGAGTATCTTATATCGCGAAACCGCGCGGACGGCGAGGGACTGAGGGTATACATAAGAGCTACGGCGAACCCGGGCGGGATAGGGCACGGGTGGGTCAAGGCGCGGTTCATTACCGATATGCCCGCGAACACGCCGAAAACGCGGGAGATTGAGATTAAGTCGCCCGCGGGCGATACGATTAAGGTTACGCGGTCAAAGATATTCATTCCGTCAACGGTGTTTGACAATCAAGCGCTGATGAAAAACGACCCGAACTACATAGGCAATCTTGCAATGCTTCCGGAGGCGCGAAAGCAGGCGTTACTTTACGGGAACTGGGACAGCTTCGAGGGGCAGGTATTCACCGAATGGCGGGATAATCCCGAGGGGTACAAGACACGGAAATACACGCACGTTATCGAACCGTTCAGAATACCAAAGCACTGGAAGAGGTACCGCTCTTACGATTTCGGCTATGCCAAGCCGTTCGCGGTGCAGTGGTGGGCGGTAGACGAGGACGGGACGGTGTACCTATACCGGCAGTGGTACGGGTGCGTTAAGGGCAGTCCGAACGAGGGCCTAAAGATGGAAGTTGGCGAGGCGGCGCGCGAAATTCGCAGAATTGAAACGGAGGCGGGCGAGAAGGTTATAGGTATCGCAGATCCGTCGATATGGGACAAGTCGCGCGGCACGGAGGGAACTATCATAAATATGTTCGAGCGGGAGGGAGTTTACTTTTCACCCGGCAAGAACAACCGCTTGGCGGGAAAGATGCAGTTCCATTACCGACTGGCGTTCGACAAGCAAGGGTATCCGAGGATGTATGTATTTAACACGTGCCGTGAGTTTATAAGGACGCTGCCGAACCTTATATATGACGAGCGGCACGTTGAGGATATAGACACAACGCTTGAAGACCACGACTACGACGCGGCGCGGTATTTCCTTATGGAAAACCCAATTACGCCGCCGCTGCCGGCACCTGCGAGGGTTAAGGAGTATGACCCGTTTGAAAGGTAAGTACAATTTGGAGGTATGCAAAAATGAAGAAGCATTTGACGGAGTTTTCAAAGATTATTTTATGCTTGGTGATGTTCACGTATTTTATCGGTATCGCGTTCGGAATGATTATTATTTTGAAAATGGTATCGAGCGGCAATTCGTCTTATATTTCGACGGCGCTGTGCGGGCTGTTCAGCTATATCGGCGCGCCGGTGGCGGTCGCGATTGCGTTCTACAGTTACAAGGCAAAAGCCGAGAATATTGAGAAGATACGGAACAGTAACAATGAGGAATACGCGGACGCGTAAGAAAGGCAGAAATAAATTTTTGTTTAGCGTGCTAATTAACATTTGCAAACATCTTGTATCTACATAACATTCTTTTTCTTGAAAAAGATTTAAAAGACTTCTTTTTCCGAAAAGAAGCAAAAGCGCCAAGGGACTGCGTCCCCTGGACCCTGCTTGTTGTAAGATGTATGTCAGTGTTCTTGGTGATAGGCTATTGCGGATGATATATTTCGGGGTATTGGAGATACTGACGAAAAGGTTAGCATCTTCTATAGACAACAGCGTTTTTCAAAACCGAAAACAGCCGTACCCGACGCGGCGGTCGGCGCATTTGAAACTTGCGTTTCAAATGCACACTCCCTTAGCTTACGTAAGCGAAAATATTTTTGCATTAAAACCGGAATGGAGGTATGAAATGAGCATTAACATTATTGAAACGGATTGGAATTGGAACGGGACGTTATCGACACGGGCGAGTACCGAGTATATCGCGCTGCACCATGCGGAGGCGTCGTCGTGTACGGCGGCGGACGTTGACAGTTGGCACAAGGCTAACGGCTGGGCGGGTATCGGGTATCATTTTTTCGTCCGCAAGGACGGGAGCATTTACCGAGGTCGTCCGCTTGACAAGATGGGCGCGCACGTCAGCGGGATGAACAACAAGTCTATCGGCATTTGCGCCGAGGGCGCTTATATGACCGAAACTATGCCTGCGGCGCAGAAAACGG
>JAJPXA010000143.1 GCA_021205715.1 Bacillota bacterium | reverse complement strand
ATATAATAGATGAGCGCGGCAAACGCTTGCCGTGAAAAAAACAGGAGGTGTGACTTATGGGCGAGGCAACCGTCAAAGAAAAAATCAAAGCAATGCTTGTGCTGAAAAAATACGGCGATTTGCGCGAGTATTTAAGTCACATAAACGGCGCGGATATAGTTCTGATTTTTAACGAGCTGCCGGAGGAAAATATACCGGTGCTTTTCAGGCTTCTGCAAAAGGACACGGCTGCGCAGGTGTTTGCGATGATGGACTCCGACCGTCAGGAAATGCTGATACGCGGCTTTTCGGATAACGAGATACACGAGGTGTTTGACGAGCTTTATGTAGACGACGCGGCGGATATAGTCGAGGAAATGCCGGCGAATGTGGTAAAGCGCATTTTAAAAAATACCGACGCGCAGACAAGGCGTATGATAAACGAGATATTGAAATATCCCGAGGACAGCGCGGGAAGCCTTATGAACACGGAATATATAAGCCTTCGTCCGGATATGACGGTGGTGGAAGCGAAAAAACGCATAAGGCGCGTTATAGCCGACGCGGAAACTGTTTATATATGCTTCGTAACCGACAGCGAACGCAGGCTTATGGGGCTTATTTCAATAAAAACACTGCTTCTTGCAAATGACGATGAAATTATTCAAGACATTATCGACGACACCGATATATACGTTTACACAACCACCGACAAGGAGGACGTCGCAAAGGCGATGAATAAATACGACCTTGTCGCGATGCCCGTTGTCGACGCGGAAATGCGCCTTGTCGGAATGGTAATGTTCGACGACGCCATAGATGTAATGCAGGACGAAACGACGGAGGATATCGAAAAAATGGCGGCTATCGCGCCGCACGAGGAATCGTATTTCAAAACCTCCGACATAAAGCACGCGAAAAACAGAATTGTTTGGCTGTTAATTCTTATGCTTTCCTCGTCCATAACCGGAATTATAATATCGAATTACGAGGCGGCGTTCGCGTCGCACGCGATATTGGTGTCGTTTATACCGATGATTATGGGCACCGGCGGAAACTGCGGCTCGCAGTCGGCAACGCTTATAATACGCGGTATGTCGGTTGACGACATAAAGCTGAAGGATTTTTTGAGAGTGGTATGGACGGAATTTAGAGTATCGGTGATTATAAGTGCGGCGCTTGCGGCGTTTAACGCCGTTCGTATAATGATTCAATACGGCGACGCGGTTTTGGCGGCAGTTATAAGCCTATCGATTGTAGGAACCGTAATATTGTCGCAGTTTATAGGCTGTATGCTGCCTATGGCGGCAAAACGCTTAAAGCTAGACCCCGCGGTTATGGCATCGCCGCTGATAACCACTATTGTCGACGTGGCGTCACTTATGATATACTTTTCAATCGCGACAAAATTTTTTAATATATGAACTTGAAATCCCGCCGGTGATTCGGTCGAATAAATCGTCGGCGGGATTTTTTGCGCAAAAAAACCGCCGCGCAGCGGCGCGGCGGAGAAATTTAATTATCTTTTTAACAATACATCCTTTTCGTACTCGCGTACCTTATCGAGCCATTCAAGACCAACGCCCTTGTTGTTCTTCGCGCAGTAGTAATCCCATACGAGCGAGAACGGGGAAGCCTTAAATTCCTGCGAAACCGCGAGTCTGCCGGAAACGTCGCCGTCAGCCTCGAGCTTTTTCATCATATCAACAGGCTGAAGCAAAGCGTTCAAAATCGCCTTTCTCGTGTTTCTCATACCGATAACCCAAGCGGCTACGCGGTTAATCGAAGCGTCGAAGAAGTCTGTCGCGATATATGTATCCTGCAATTTGCCGAGTCTTACAAGCTCGTCCATTATAGCCTTTGTTTCATCGTCATACGCTACAACGTGGTCGCTGTCCCATCTTACCGGACGCGAAACGTGCAGAAGAACGTGATCGGAGAACGCGTATACCGCGCCGAGCTTTGCCGATACAACCTCTGTCGGATGATAGTGACCGGTATCGAGCGTCATAATGATATGGTCGCTGTTTGCTTTCATAACATAGCCCATACAAAATTCGTGCGAGCCTGCCGTAAAGCTCTCCGCGCCTATGCCGAATACCTTCGACTCTATGCCGTCCATAACGCCCACAACGTCCTTTGTAGCCTCAAAAACCTCGTCATACGACTTTTTAAGCTGCAATCTCGGGGTTATCGTGTCAATCGGGAATTCTTTGTCGCCGTCGGGAGTCCAGTGGTTGATAACGCATACCTTACCGGTGCTCTTGTAGAAATATTCGCCTATTCTTCTTGAGCGGATGCCGTGCTCTACCCAGAACTTTCTGATATTCTCATCCGATGACGAAAGAGTTGCTTTTTCGCTCTTGGGATGTGAGAAATAGGTCGGGTTAAAATCAAGACCCACGCCCTTTTCATTCGCCCATTTTACCCAGTTTTCGAAGTGCTTCGGCTCAATCTCGTTTCTGTCAACGAATGTGTCCGCCTCAAGATAGCTCGCGTGGAGGTTGACCTTAAGCTCGCCCGGGATGAACTCCATGGCCTTTTCTATATCGGCTCTCAATTCCTCGGGATTTCTCGCCGCGCCGGGATAGTTGCCGGTGGTCTGTATGCCGCCCGTCAAGCCGCCCTCTTTCTTCTCAAAACCCGCGACGTCGTCGCCCTGCCAGCAGTGCATTGAAATCGGCGTGCTGTCGCAGATTTCAATCATCTTGTCAACGTCAATTCCGTACTGAGCGTAGAATTCCTATGCTACCTCATAACCCTATTCTAAATTAT
>JAJPXA010000037.1 GCA_021205715.1 Bacillota bacterium | reverse complement strand
CTACGAGCGGGCGCACACGCGTACAAAAAAAGGAACGGGTTACCGTTCCTTTTTTTTATTTGCGTTAATTCGAATTTGAATTATTCGCTGTCTGCTTCTGATTCAACAGCCGAAATCTCAATATTATCTAACAATACACCGGCATACATGCTGCCCAATGTTGTCTTTATTTTTGCAATATTGGTAGCAGTCGAGCTAAATGTTTGAGTATAAGCCACTCCTGCCTCTCCGCCGGCAATAGAATCAGTTGATGTCAACGGAGTAATCGTAACTGTTACATTATCTTCTGTAGATGATGTATCTAATGTAACCTCAAGGTTAAACCATTTTGATGTATTTGTATCATAATTTGCTAAGCTAGTGATTTCAGCTGCATTACCTGATGTTATTGTAGGCATTTCTATATCATAATTATCTGATTTTGAATTATCGGAAACACCCAAACTCATAGTAGTCGGATCTGATGTTTTTGTTCCCCATGAAATACCGAATACAACGTTATCGCTACTATCCAATATTCCCAAGAAACTTCTACTGCTCTTACTTGCATTTGATACAGAGTCACCGGCATATCTTATATCAACAGAGAATGTAACTTTGCCATTATCATCTACATAACCTGTCGAGTTAATAGTATGAGTATTAGTACGAGCGGCATTCGCTGCATTTACATACCAATTCAAAGCATTTGATACATTTGCTGTATCAGAAACCGATGTCATAATACGTACAAGACCATTTGTATGTGTCCAATTTGATAATTGAGCATCATCGGAACCTACTGCAAATCCTTCAAAATCCTCGCTGTAGAATATTCCGGTATACTTGAATACAGCAATCAAAGTAAGAGCTTCGCCTTCTTGCAAAGTGTATTCATATTCAGCCTCGGTTGATACATATGTTCCTGTCGTTACATTGTCAGCTGATGTTGCCCAACCTACAAATCCATAAAGAGCATTAGCCGTTGCTGTTGCCACAATTGTTTTGCCCGGCAAAACTTCTGTATCAGTACTTGCAGTACCGTTTACTGTGTATGAAACCGAACCCATATCGTCATCAGCCGATGTTATGGAAACAGCAACTTTCGCAGCCTTTGAAACAGTTACATATGATGTAGTTGTTACTTCTGTTCCGCTTACCGTAGCATTTACAGTATATGTACCTGCTTCTGCTTCTTCTTCCGCAGTTACTTTACCGTCTGTAATGGTTACATTTTCAACTGCTGAACCTTCATTTGTTACAGACCAGTCAATGGTTTGACCTGTCATTGCTCTGCCGTCTTGGTCATAAACCGTTGCTGTATATGTAATACCTGTTGTATCACCGGCTGCTACGGTTGTTCCGTCAGTAGGATCTGTAATAGCGATTGTTGCTGCTACATTATCCGAAAGAGCAACATCTTTGGTTCCTGCT
The DNA here is from genome assembly GCA_021205715.1 of Bacillota bacterium. GTDB lineage: Bacteria > Bacillota > Clostridia > UBA1381 > UBA1381 > 12844. The sequence continues at coordinate 1,368 of JAJPXA010000037.1, read as the reverse complement.
TCTGTGCCTGTTGTCAATGTATCGCTCTTAATAGCGTAATCCGCACTTGTTACAGTGTAGGTATATTCTGTACTCGGAAGAAGAACTACTGTTGCTGTACCGTCTTCGCCCGTTGTAGCTGTTGCAACGGTATCGTCACCGCTCTTAACAACTATCGCCGCGCCTGCAACTTTAGTTTCTTCGTTTGAAGCTGAAACTACAGTGAATGTTGTATTAATACCTCTTGTAATTTCAAGAACAGGTTCGTGGGTTGAAGAATAACCATAGAAAGTCATACCGCGTCTACTGTTATTCAAAGCCAATGAGTATACCGTTCCTTCCGCTTCTTTTACTGATTTTACATAATCGGTAACATCAATGCTGTATTCTACGCCATCTTCAGCAGATGCCAAATTTTCACCGGAAGTATTTGCCGGATTTTTACCAATCTGTATAATTTCGGTGAATGCACTAATCGGCGAATCTTCCTGAATTGCAGCTTTGCTTGCGTCAGCTATACAATCAGTGCCGTAAACGTCAACGAATGTAATTGTTGATGCGTCATAATCGCCCGTTACGCTTGAAACATTAAATCCGTTATCAAGTCTTGAGTCGATTTCTTTCTGCGTAAGTTTCAAAGTTGCGCTGTATATCGGCGCCGCATCTTCTTCATCTACAGTTGCGTTGAACTTCATCAAGCCTACTCTTGCATAGTTGCCCGGATTTCCGGCAAGGATTTCACCTGTTGTCGAATAGTTTGAATTAGCGTCCAATGTAACAGCACCCTCTGTATCATCGGTGCCATATCTTGAGATGTATGTTGCCGCCATAAGTTTGCCGTCCGAATATGTTCTTTCGGTAAATGTAACTGTTACTGTTACAGCCTCTGCCGGCATTTCAAATGTACCGTTTTCATCTACATCTATTGTTGTTTCGCTGTCAACGTTTGTCGGTGTAACTTCAATTTTGCTTAATTCATAACCACCGTTCGGAACTGTTGAAACTGTAAGCTCAGTGCCTTCAACAACCGAAGCAAGAGCGGTCGCATCAAGTGTGGTTGAGCCTGATTTGATTGTTACTGTACCGTTTTCTGTGTCCGCAACAGTAACTGCGCTGGAAACTTTAGCTGTTGATGTAACGGTGAACGCGTCCGATACATCCGCATCCGATACTGTTACAACGTTATTTGCTGTGTCTGTGTATATAACAGTTACAGCCTTGTAATCATCGCCGTATGTCGCGCTTACGGTGTACGTACCCGCGGGAACGCCTGAGAATGTTACAGTTTCGCCGCTTATTTCTCCTGTGTATGTAGTGTCCGCGTCCGAGCTGTTTGTAAGAGTAACGGACTCAACACCCGCGTCAACGGTACCAGAAACGGTGAAGGTC
>JAJPXA010000236.1 GCA_021205715.1 Bacillota bacterium | reverse complement strand
TGGTTATCTCCTTAACAACCTCCACAAAATCGCGTCCTTCCTTCGCGATAAGCGACGGGTTTGTGGTAACGCCGCAGATAATTCCCATATCGTTGGCGCGTCTGATTTCATCAATATTTGCCGTATCAATAAACAATTTCATAGCAAATGCCTCCTAATATTTTATTACATTAATTATATAAAATTTGCGGTCAATAGTCAATACCGTAACGCGATAAATTTGTAAAATTTATAAAAACGGGCATATATTGAAATACGCCCGTTTAAAAATCACGCCTTGCCAATCGAGCCGAAAAGCTCCATTTTTTCTTTAACAATTGTCTTTATTGCCTCCGCACCGGGTGCCAAAAGCTTTCTCGGGTCAAATCCCTTGCCCTCAAGGTCTTTGCCCTCCTCGATATACTTTCTCGTAGCCTCCTGGAAATAGAGCTGACACTCTGTGTTTACATTGATTTTCGCAACGCCCAGAGAAATTGCGGTCTGTATCATATCCGCGGGAATGCCCGTGCCGCCGTGAAGAACGAGCGGGAGATCGCCGACAAGCTCCTTTATTTTCGCGAGCGCGCCGAAGTCAAGTCCTTTCCAATTTTCGGGATACTTGCCGTGGATGTTTCCGATACCCGCCGCGAGGAAATCAACGCCGAGATCGGCGATTTTTTTGCACTCGAGCGGATCCGCGATTTCGCCGGCGCCGACAACGCCGTCCTCTTCGCCGCCGATTGAACCGACCTCCGCTTCAATCGACATACCCATAGCGTGACTGACAGTTACAAGCTCCTTTGTTTTTGCAACGTTTTCCTCAATGGGGAAGTGCGAGCCGTCGAACATAATTGACGAGAATCCCGCCTTAATGCACTTATAGCAGCCGTCGTACGTTCCGTGGTCGAGATGAAGCGCGACGGGAACGGTTATGCCCAGCTCGTCTATCATAGCCGACACCATTGCCGAAACGGTTTTAAAGCCGGTCATATACTTTCCCGCACCCTCGGAAACTCCGAGAATTACGGGAGAGTTGTTCTCCTGCGCCGTTTGAAGAATCGACTTTGTCCATTCAAGGTTGTTGATGTTAAACTGGCCCACGGCATATTTGCCTTTAACGGCGTCATTTAACATTTTTGTTGCTGAAACTAACATTTTATATTACCTCCTGAAATTTGTATTGCATTTATTAAATTAAAATAAACGGAACGTTTATTTAATTTTCTATTGTTATTGCCTCCGCGTTAAGAAGCATTGCCAGATTGGTTTCGTTTATCTCTATTGTCCGTTGTCTGCGGCATTTGCGGCAGGCTAAAATTATATCTCCGCCGTCGGCGGTGTATAAAATATTTTTTGAACCGCAGACGCAGGAAATTTTTTTGCATTTATTAAGCTGATTAAGGCAATCTATCATATCCGGCAAAATCGGAGAAATTTCCGATGTGTCGTCAAAAAGCTCGAACGTTTCGGTATATTCTTTAAGCATTTTTTCGGGATACACCTTAATATTTTCGTTATTCCCGATAAAAAACACGCTCACATCCGAATTGGGGCATCTGTATATAATATTTGCGTTATGCCAAAAATTATTATACTTGGTCGTGTAAGAGTGAAGCGCGCCGCATATCGGACATTCCACATCCGTTACGTATTTTCCGTTTTTTGAGATTGTTCTGCCGCATTCTTCTCTGCATCCTTTTGTCGAGCAGATATATCTTATCATATTATTGCCCGAAAAGTTAAACGGCGTTATATTTTTTGTTGTAACCTCCGAGCAAAACGGGCATATAAAAGCGGAGGAACGTTTGTATTCGATAATCATAGTTTAATCCAATCCAATCCTTTGTTCTCTGGCGTAAAAGAACAGATACTGCTGAGCGTATCCGCCAAGCTCGCCGAATTTTTTGCTTGCCGTTTTTGATACGGTGTCAATCGTTTGAGGCTCACCGTCAAAATAGCAATATTCCATTATTCGTTTTATCCACACGTCTATCGGAAACGAGTCCGTTCTTTTCATACCGAACAGCAGTATGCAGTCGGAAACCTTGTTGCCGATGCCCTTTACGGACATAAGCGCTTTTTTCGCTTCGGATGTGTCAAGACCGTTCAGATATTGAACGCTCAGCTCGCCGCTTGTAAATTTATTTACGGCGTCGAGTATATATTTGTCCCTAAATCCCGCGCGTATAACGGACAGGTCGTCCTCGGTAAGGCTCGACATCCGCTCGGCGTCGGGAAAGGTGTAATAAATACTTCCCATATACTCGCGCTTTTCTCCGAAAGCGGCGCATAAGCGTTCTATTATGCCTTTTATGCGCGGTATATTGTTCGACGCCGAAATAATAAAGGATATTATCATTTCCCAAAGATTTTGGTTAAGTATGCGTATTCCGCCGCCGTATGACACGGCTTGACGCATAACATTGTCGGCGTTGCCGGCATTGCCGTGGGAAAGTCTTTTTTTGATGAGCGAGTAATCGTTTCCGAAATCGAAATAATCGTACCACACATCGTAAAAATCCCGTTCCGACGTTTCGTAAAGCGTAACGGTATCGCCCGTCTGCGATATGGTAAGCGGACGGTCGAACGCGACTCCGGTATACGCGCCGTCGCCGATTGCGTTAAATCTGAAGCACTGACCGCAGTCGAAAATATGCCTTAAATCAAAGTCGCGCACATCGGAGAGTATTATGTTGTTGTTCTGTACTTCTATATTCATAATACGGATATTGTACCACATATTTGCGAAATAGACAAGTATTCATTGATATAATATATTGAAAATTTCGGACTTTTTATAAAAATCACACG
>JAJPXA010000034.1 GCA_021205715.1 Bacillota bacterium | reverse complement strand
GCGACCGCGACTGCTGACGCAACGCCTGCCGCGACTGCCGATCCGACGGTTCCGTCGGCTCCGCAGAGCCTGACAACGTCGGATATAACCGACTCGTCGGTAACGCTTACGTGGACGCCTCCCGAAAGCACCGGCACGGGCGGCGATATTATCAAATATGTAGTATATTACGGCGTTACGGCGTCGGAGAACGTTACAAAAGTGGAGATAACGGATGGAAACACGCTTACATATACCGCGGACGGCTTGGATGCCGCGACGGAGTATACCTTTAAGGTATGCGCTGTGAACGCGAGCGGAGTCGGCGCGAGCGCGGAAACGACCGCCGAAACCTTGAGCGCAGGCTCAACCGCGACGGATGATCCCGACGCGACAACCGATCCGTCGGCATCGCCTACGTCAACCGCGACGGCAGATCCTGACGCGACAACCGACCCGTCGGCATCGCCTACGGCGACGGCAACAGCGACGGCAGACCCTGACGCGACAACCGACCCGAGCGCTACGGATGATCCCGATACGGAACCGACAGAACCGTCGGCACCGATGAATTTCAAAGCGTCGTATATAGATAACATAGTTTCGCTTATGTGGGAAGCTCCCAAGGACGACGGCGGCAGTGATGTAACATCATATATCATTTACTGGAAATCGGCATCGGATGAAACGTACACGAACTTTAAGACTGTAACGGCGGGCACGTATGGGGCAAATATCGCCAATATATCGACCGGAACGGAATACACCTTTAAAATAGCCGCCGTAAACAGCGTCGGTATCGGCGCGAGCGCAAGCGCAACGGTGGATATTCCCGCGCCAAGCACGAGTCCGAGTGCGAGCGCGGAGCCTGCGGATGAATCGGAGGTTCCGTCCGCTCCGATCAATTTCACTGCGACGGCAAACAAAGCCGACTGCACTATGATTGACCTTGTATGGGAAGCGCCCGAGAGCGCGGGCAGCAGCTCAATCGGAGCGTATGTTGTGTATTACAAGCTCGCGACCGACGACAAATATGAGTCGTTTATAATGCTGTCGGTGGGCAGTATCAACACGAACAGCAACGGGGCGTATATATATACGGTCGACAAGCTGACGGCGGGCAAGGAATACGACTTTAAGATTGCCGCGATGAGCGGCGAGGGTCTTGGCGCGAGCGCGCAGACGTCCGCAACCACGTTGTCCGACTCCGACGAGGAGAGCAAGGACGTGACGTCGATAACGCTCAAATACGGCAATTCGCCGTACGGCGAGATTATGAATGCCGCAAATATTGACGATAAGGACAAGGCAAAATCGGAATTTGCTACGAGCTATATGTTTACATCCCCGTATCTGCCCGACGGGTGCAGTACGGATAACGTATACACGTCAGCCGCGTGGGACGGACTTGCGTCCAATCCCGACCTGGATGATTACGCATTGTTCGTATACAGCGGCGACGAATTTGACGACCCGCTTTACGAGGATGTCGGCGACGGACTGACTGTCACGCGAAGTATTACCGTGAACGTTATGAATGGCACCGGAGTCAGCGCTATGCTCGATTCTGCCGTAACGCAAGTTACGATAGCCGACTCCGGCGACAGTGCTTACAGCAACTACACATTCGACGACTGGAGTGGTCTTTCGATAAGACCGGATGTCTACACTATGACATACACGCTTAAAGACGGCGACGGCAATACCCAAGCCACGAAAGACAGAACGGTAGTTGTCCTGTGGGATATTGGGGATGTCGATATGACCGGCGGCTTGGATATAAGTGACGTTACGGATATTACCAATATTGTAGCCGGTGTACTTGACGCAGTTGCCAATATTAAAACTTCGGTAAGTAATGTGTTCCGATACAGAATTGCCGATATAGATATGACCGGTGGTTTGGATATAAGCGATGTTACGGAAATTACGAATACCGTTGCCGGAACAGTCACTCATAACAACATATATAACTAAATTATATAGGAGGATGGGATATGAACAGAAAATTTATTTCTTTTGCCGTAGCGGCTGTTATGGTATTGACTTGTTTTTGGCAGGTATCATTCAATGAACCGACAGCCGAAGCTGCGGATAAGGCAAAAATAGCACTTGTTCCTATGACGGTAAACACTTCCGTCAGCAGTGCTTATTATATAAATTTCAGCGAAGTGACAGATGTGTCGACAATGAATCTTAAAGCAGGTGATACCTTCTTTGTAGGTGTGAAAATGGTTGACTTTGATAATATTGCGACAATGTCTGACGGTCTGACCGCTATTGCGGCGGCATTTGAGTTTAACACGGATTATTTAAGCTTAATAACGCAGCAAAATAGTGATACTTATCTTAATGCATATACAAAACGTTTTCTTAAACAAACATCAGGGGAAATTAGTTACATTCTCGGGTATAGCGGCGATGAGATTGTTTATACCACATACACCTTTAACGGAAGTATAACCGATTATACATTAGGGAATGACGAGGACGGTGCAGATAATAAAGTATATTGTTCTTTGACATATGACGGCACCGGTGTCGCAGGACCTTATACAGGAACAAATGATGATTTTATAGGTATAATCGGTTTTACCGTAGACACCGTTCCGGATGCGGACGAATGGCTCTTTGATTTTGCTATGGAGGGCGATGTAGCCGGCGGTCAAAATTCTATGAATACCGGATGTTCAAGTACAACTCAGACCAAATATTCAATGGTCGGAAGCCTTACCAGAATGACGGAAGTAATAGACTATGATGTATCGGCGTTTGATGATTTATTTGCCGAAGCAACGGCAACACCTACAGCAACACCCACGGCAAC
>JAJPXA010000053.1 GCA_021205715.1 Bacillota bacterium | reverse complement strand
CCGTATACGAGCAGATTCGGGAGATGCAAAAGCGTGCTGAATATTTGTACCATTACCGTTTGGATTACAAGGTTCGGGATATTTGAAAGCAGGAATTTGAAGTACTTTACAAATCCGAATTTTGTGTCCTTAAACGTGAATATGCTGTTTAAAAAATACGACAGCACATTGCCCGTTATCCATCCCGGCACGAACGCGGCGGTGGCGTTGGGGATAAACGAGCTGTAAAGCGTCGCGAACAGGCTTCCGGCAAATGTGTTTATAATTCCCACAGCCAAAAATGTCAAAAATTCCCGCGACAGAAACATCTTGTATTTCGGCGGCTTGTATTCCGACCACGCGATAATTTCATCGCCGCGAACCATATAGGCATTTTCGGCAAGCTCCGCAAGCGGCGCGTCGGCGGTTGAATCCGAGTAAAAATCATTTATCCGCGCCGACCTATCCCATTCGTGAAAACGCCGCACCTTTTCGGTGTCGCGGCAGTTTAAGCCGTCGTATTTGCCGGTGCGCATATCGACCCTTGACGCTATAAGCGTTTTTATTCCCAAACGCCCGCACGCGGGCTTTAAAAGAAATTCCGGCGACGCGGAAATCACAACATCGTCATCCTTGTGCGCGCTTGAATAATAGGGCTTTATATTTTTCATATGCGAATCCCAAAAAATTTCAAGCTCGCCCTCGATATCGGGGACGCAGGTCAAGAACCTATACATTATTTCCTTAAATTTCGTTTTCTCGTAAATACCCACAATATACAGTCCGAACGCGATAACCATACGCGGAACGGTTTTCCATATTTTCGGATATTTTTTCAGACAGTGCTTATAAAAATCCGCTGTGGAATCGCCGCTGTATATAGTGCCGTCAAAATCATAAACATTCATTTTAAAATACCTCTTATTTAAGCAGTACAACAGCAAGCGCCGAGATACCCTCGCCGCGGCCCTCGAAGCCCAAGCGCTCCGTTGTCGTCGCCTTGACGCTTACACACTCCGTCGAAATTCCCAAATCCTCGGCGATATTTTCTCTCATAGCGCCGATATACGGCGCGAGCTTCGGCTGCTGCGCAATAATTGTAACATCGGCGTTCTCCGCTGTCAAGTCCTTTTCGCGTATCATTTTAACAACCTCGCGCAAAAGCGCGCGGCTGTCGGCACCCTTGTAGCGTTCGTCGCTGTCGGGGAAGTGCTTTCCTATATCGCCCAACGCCGCCGCGCCCAGAAGTGCGTCCGCAAGCGCGTGAAGCGCCACATCCGCGTCAGAGTGACCGAGCAGACCCTTTTCATAAGGTATCTTGACACCGCACAAAATCAAATCCCGTCCCTCGGCGAGTCTGTGAACGTCATATCCTTGTCCTATTCTCATTTGTATCTCCGTTTCTCCAAAATTCGCTCCGCCGTTACAATGTCCTCCGGCGTTGTGATTTTGATATTTTCATAGCTTCCCTCGGTGATTTTGATTTTAACGCCGATTTTTTCCGCGGCTTGGCAGTCGTCGGTAAAATCATAACCGTTTTTCGCCGCGTTCTCGTGCGCCTTTTTGATTATGTCCGCGTAAAACGCCTGCGGCGTTTGAATTTGATATGTGTTTTCACGGTCAACCGTGCCGGTTATAAAGCCGTTCTCGGCGGTTTTTAATGTGTCCTTAACGCGCACTCCGGCGCTTGCCGCGCCGTATTTTACACAATCGTTTATAACGTTTGTTATAATTTCGCCCGTTATCAGCGCTCTTGCGCCGTCGTGGATAAGTATAATATCGCCGCCGGTTTTTAATATTCCGTTATATACCGACTGCTGACGCGTGGCGCCGCCCTCGGTGACGGCTTTTACCTTTTTGCATACGCCGAGAAGCCTTTGACAGCGCTCAATATCGGACGAGCCTGTTACGACTATTATTTCGTCAACCTCGGCGGTATTTTCGAAAGCCTTTACCGTATGAAGAAGTATTTCCTCGCCAAGAAGCGTTAAATACACCTTGTTTTTGTCCGCGCCCATACGCGCGCCTTTGCCTCCGGCGGCAATAACAACGGATACCATAAAAATCCTCCTAAAAAAGTATCGCACATAAAATGTGCGAATAAAAGGCGGCGAAAATTAATCGCCGCCGAATTTTCGATTTTATCCGGCAACCGAAAGCATAGCTCCCACGGAATCCTCCAAAATACTCTCTATGTCCTTTTGCTCCGCGACTCCCGCGCTGATAAGCTCGCTTATAACAATCTGCTTTGCGTTGCCCAAAATCTTACGCTCGCTTGTCGAAAGACCTTTAATTTTGTCCCTGTACATAAGATTTTTTAAAACGTCCATAACCTGAAAAATATCGCCGGACTTGATTTTGTCCATATTATCCCGCTGACGCTGATTCCAGTTATGATCCTCGATTATTTCGGCTGATATGAAGTATTCCAGCGCCTTTTGAGCCTCGGCTTTGTCTATCACATTTCGTATGCCTATTTTATCGACGTTATCGACCGGAACGTTTGTTGTCATATTTCCGATTACGAATTTCAATTCATAGTATTTATGCTTTTTTCCTGCAATTTCTATATCCTTAATGCTTTCAACCGTAGCCGCACCGTGCATGGGATGTACTACTTTTGCTCCGATATCGTACACTGCGATAACCTCCCATAATAACTGTTTTCCGACACGGGCAGCTTAAACCATAAACAATCCAAGTCCCGCCGTCACATATCAATAAACCTTTTGCAATAATTATTATAGCACAAATTGCTTGAATTGTCAAATGAAAAATTATATCACGTATCGATATAAAATGCAATACATTTTTGTGAAAAATTTGCAAG
>JAJPXA010000103.1 GCA_021205715.1 Bacillota bacterium | reverse complement strand
ATTTACGTAAAGCTGACTATCATAAGTCTGAGAGGCGGCGAGGAATTTCCGGCTAAGATTGACGAGTATTTAAAGCGTTTGCGCACTTATGAGGACGTTGACACCTATGTAACTCACGTAAATTGTCCGAGATTCGGCACGGGCGAGGGAAAGTGCGTTATCAACGAAACCGTAAGAGGTCACGACGTGTACATTATATGCGATGTGTTTAATCACGGCGTAACCTATAAAATGTACGGATATGAAAACCATATGAGTCCGGACGACCATTATCAGGATTTAAAGCGAATTATTGCGGCTATGGGCGGCAAAGCAAGACGAGTTACCGTGGTAATGCCGATGCTCTATGAGGGCAGACAGCACCGCCGTTCGGGACGCGAATCGCTTGACGCTGCCATTATGCTCACCGAGCTTGTCAATATGGGCGTTTCAAACATTATAACCTTTGACGCGCACGACCCGAGAATTTCAAACTCAATTCCGCTCGCGGGCTTTGACGACGTTCAGCCGACATATCAGATGATAAAGGCGATAACCCGCGCGATACCGGATATATCGCTCAATAAGTTCGACACTATTGTAATTTCACCCGATGAGGGCGGTATGCAGAGATGTATGTATTATTCGTCGATGCTTCAGCTTGATCTCGGTATGTTCTATAAAAGACGCGATTACTCAAAGATTGTCGACGGCAAGAATCCGATTGTCGCGCACGAGTATTTGGGACGCGACGTTACCGGCAAGGACGTTATAATAGTTGACGATATGATTTCCTCCGGCGAGTCGATAATAGACGTTGCGAACAATCTTAAAAAGCAGGGCGCGAAGAGAATTTTCGTATTCTCGTCGTTCGGACTTTTCGTAAACGGACTCGAGTGCATAGACGAGGCTTACGAAAACGGCATAATCGACAAAATTTTCACGACCAATCTTATCTACAGAAATCCGGGACTCAAGACCCGCGAATGGTATTATGAGGTTGATATGTCGAAATATATGTCGCTGCTTATAGATACATTAAACCACGATGAAACCATTTCAGATCTCCTGAATCCGGTTAAGAAGATAAACGCTCTTTTGGAAAAGAGAGAAAAGAATAACTGATTGCTGCGGAAATTGAGGTGATATTATGGCTGAAAAGTACGGAACGATACCCAAACGCTTCACAAAAGAATGGTTCGACTATGTTTGGACATATTACAAATGGCATATTATGGGCCCCATATTCGTGATTATATTTGTTATCGTCACGGCGTATCAATGCACGCATAAGGCACAGTATGATATAAATATCACCTATGCCGGCGGTAAAATATTTTCCGACGCGCAGGTTGAAATGATTGAAAGCGAGGCGGCAAATTACGCCGACGATGTAAACGGCGACGGTAAGGTGCTGGTTAATTTTCAGCAGATAAATTTTTCCAATACCGCGGGCTCCGAGGAAACGGATTATAATTTGCAGATGAAGCTCGATTTACAGCTTCAGACGAAGTCGTCTTATCTCTATATTTGGGACAAGGATGAAACGGATTTGATGCTCGCGCGCGACGCGATAGACCGCGTGTATGTTCCGGTTGAGGATTGGGCGCAAAGCGATGTTTCGGATCGGCTCTACAGTGTTGACGGCGGCACCGCTTACGCGGTGTATATCGGAGAAAGCGAAAGCGTTAAGGCGCTCGGCATAAACACGGACGACTTATATTTGGTTCTGATGCAGAACAACACCGGCGAGGCAAGCGATGAGGAATATGCAAATTACATAAAATTTGCGAATTATTTAATAGGTGAATAAACCAAAGCGGCTTGGGACGCCGGCGTTTTGCCGGTAACCCGCGCCGCTTTTTTGTATGCGGCGGAAATCCGCGGCTTTGCGGGCGGATGAAATTTAAGGTATTTTGTGAATTTTTTTTAAACACTTAAAAAAGCACTTGACATTCCCATATAAAGGTGGTATCGTATAGTTGTTAGCACTCAAAACGGTTGAGTGCTAACGAAAATAAGGAGTTGATTATGATGGATTTGAGCGACAGAAAAAAGAAAATCCTTCAAGCTGTAATTGACGAATACATCGGCACGGCGGAGCCTGTCGGCTCGCGAGCCGTTTCAAAAAACAGCGCCCTAAAGCTTTCGAGCGCCACTATACGAAACGAAATGTCCGATCTTGAGGAAATGGGATTTCTAATTCAGCCGCATACCTCGGCGGGCAGAATACCCTCCGACGAGGGGTACCGCTTTTACGTAAACTCGCTTATGGAAAGATACCAGATGGGTATGGAGGCTGTGATGGAGCTGCAAAAGGCGTTCCAAATGCACATAACCCGCCTTGATCAGATTATAAAGTACGCGGGGCGCATAGCGTCGGCGCTTACGGATTACGCGGCGATTGTAACATCGCCGGAGAGGAGCGTTTCGAAAATACGCAAATTCGACCTTGTTCCGATGGCGCATGACAAAACAATGCTTTTGGCGGTTACCGACGTTGTTCTTTCTCAGCTTATGAACATAAGTCTTTCGCTCGGCGGCTGCGAAACGGCGGCGCGAATTTTAAACGCGGCGCTCAGCGGTTTGACGGCGGATGATATAACGCCGGAGATGAAACGCGAAATCACCGGAAAGCTTGCAAAGGCGGCGGGTGCGGAAACAGCGGAAATAATAATGGAAACCGCCTACGATATTGTCGCGAGGCGCGATAATGAGCAGGATGTGTATATATCAAATGAGAAGTCGATTTTAAAATATCCCTAGTACAAGGATATTGAAAAGCCGGATAAAAAGCTTTCGTTTTTGGAAATCAAGGACAGATAAAGCTCGATTGTAAATTCCGACCCGTCCGACGGCATAGTCGTGAAGATAGGCGATGAAAATC
>JAJPXA010000077.1 GCA_021205715.1 Bacillota bacterium | reverse complement strand
TATTTCCGTCGCTGTCATAGGTATAGGTGCATTGATACCAAGAGTCGGACGAGATCTCATAATAAAAGGTCAGCATATTTCCGCCGCTGTCATAGGTATAGGTGCATTGCCACCAATAGCCGGACGAGATCTCATAATAATAGGTCAGCATATTTCCGGTACTGTCATATGTATAGGTGTGCTTTTCCCAATAGCCGTCCGAGAACTCATAATATTCGGTCAGCATATTTCCGGCGCTGTCATATGTGTAGGCGTACTTCCTCCAAGAGCCGTACGAGTCCTCATACGTTTCCGTTTCCACCAGCCATTCATCATTGGCGGCATATGCGAGCGGCGCGAATGCGCACAAGAGCGCGAACGCCAAAATAAAACTCAAAATCCTTTTTTTCATTTTTTATACCTCCGTAAAATTTATATATTTTTCGCATTAAAAAATGCGCCTGCCGAAGCAAGCGCATCTAAAAACGCCCGCTCCGAATAGTCGCCAAACATATTCAACGCATTAACATTCTAATTAAGTGTGCAAAAAGAGCATGCATTTTTAACAAGTAAAAAATACACACTAAATTAAAATGTTCGTACTATGCTTGGCAATTCTAGTATAGCACATAAATGGAAATATTACAAGAAAAATTTTGTTATAAATTCAATGATTGAGGACAAAAGCGGTATACCGCAAAACCTGCGATATACCGCCTTTTGTACCCTGCTTGATTGCCTGCCGTAAAATTCGTTGTTTACTGTCTTACGGCAGGCGCTCCCGCGCAGCACCCTTTTTATACGTTTTTACTTATTTCAGGCACTCGTTTACCCATTCGATGAAGTTATCGGTTGAGTTTCCGGTACGCTCCGCAGTGGTGTGTCCCGCGCCCCAAATCATTTCAAAATCAACATCTCTGCCGTAGTTTTCAAGGGCAAGAGTAAGATTTATTTCCGTTGAGAGAGCGGTATCGCCCTGGTTTATTCCGGTGCGTATGCGCCAATACTCCGCGACATTCGATGTCTGATAACCGTCGTAATAATCCGAAAGATAATACATCGGGTTATACATATTCACTCTGTAATCTACAGTGTTGCCGAGAGAATCGGTCTTTGCCAAATCCTCCGCGTATGCCGCGCCGTAGGTTTCGTTATCTTTTAACAGCTCCGCCATAATCGGGTCAAAGTGCGCGCCGTTTCCGTCGGCATAGCCGAACAGCGTGTTCTCGCCCTGCGCTCTATTAAGGTCGTCAAACGCGCCCACGCTCTTTGACGCGTTCTTGCACGCGTTCACAAAATCCTCAACGCTCGTAACCGTCGCGGTGTTTGTCGCGCTGTCATAAGTAACCCATTCGTTGTCCTTGTTAAGGCTCGCGATATAGTCCTCGGCGGTTTCGTAGGTAACGTCCTCATCGGTGTCCGTATCATCATTTGTTTCCAAGCGCGTGATGCCGTCAAGCTCCTCGAAGTTGACGTTATCCATTTCGCCACGGGTGCCGCCCGCGCCGCCGAAGCCTCCTTCGCCTCTGCCGCCTTGACCGCCGCCGGACTGCTGCGGAGTATACGGGAATTCGGTGTCTGTAAGGAAGTTATTCAGCGAACGCTCGATTTCGGATTTTACGTAGTCGTAATAGCTGCCCGCCTGATATTTTCCGCTTTCGGATTCCGTAAGCGTTAGGACATTTCCGTCCTCGTCCTTTAGACCAATCTCGTTGATATACTCGGCAAATGCCGCCGCCATACCGTCGGACAGCGTCTGCATATCATCGGTCAATCCGCTGCGGCTTACGCCCAAATTCCACTCATACGCTTCGTTCGCCATATCGAGGTTGGTTATCGGACACCAACACATCGAGCCGGTAACAGCGTCGCTGTAACCCTCAACCGCGCCTATCGCGTCAAGGTAAGGAGTATACAAATCGCTGTCGCCCGTAGCGCCCATTAACGCGCTCTGAGCGCCGCCGCCGCTCATTCCGAACGTGAATATTCTGTCCGTGCTTCCGGCAATATTATCGTCATTCCAGCGGATATATTTAACCGCCGCCTTTAGGTCTGTAACTCCCGTCGGAGCGCCCGCGTCGCGTCCGCGGCAGCCCGCATACACATATACAAATCCCGCATCTGTGTAGCTCTTAACATCGCTTGCGTAAGCCGTGGGAGCCGCCATTGCCGAATATCCCGGTGTGTTTACCGGAATTACCATCGGCGCGGTTGCCGCCGTGTAGCCGTTTACACTTGCCTCGCTGTTTACGGCGCAGGTGTATGTTCCGTCACCGTTATCGGTCGCCGTCATATACGCGCCCGGCACAAAAACGCCGAGTGTTTCATAGGTTAAGTCAACCGGATTTGCGCAGTATTGTATGCCAATCTGCCAATATACGTCATCATCGGCATTGTAATTCCATTTTGTGTTGTCAATCTTGGCAAGCTCCGCGCTTTCCGATTTGCTTGAAATAGTCACTTTCATAGTTTCCTGCTCCCATTCAACATTCGCGTCAAAGGTTTCCGAAATAAATCTTATCGGCACCATTGTGGTGTCGTCCTTAAGCTCCGGCGCCGCCAAAAGCGTGCAGCTCTCGCCGTTTACATCCGCGTCCGTGCTGCCTATTTTAAGTGTTATGGTCTTATCGCCGTCTTGAACTGTTACTGTGTAGTCCGACTCGTTCCAGTCAACGTTAGCGCCGAGTCCCTCACTGATTACTCTCAGCGGAACAAGAGTGGTTCCGTCGATGATATACGACGGAGTAACCTCGATTTCAGTGCCGTTGACATTGATGTATTTTTCCCCGACAATGAATGAAATATCCACGTCGTCAAGCGCCGACACTCCCGCCGCGGGCAATGTCAGCATCGCGGCGCATAACAGTGCCGCCGTTGTTTTTTTGCTTCTCATAGCAAAAACCTCCTTATG
>JAJPXA010000205.1 GCA_021205715.1 Bacillota bacterium | reverse complement strand
TGTTATATTGTGTTTAACCTCGGGGGAGCAATACGAGGAGGCAAATATGACGGGAATTAAAAAATCGGCATTGGCAATTTTTACCATAGCATTAATTGTTGTACTATCAAAAACCGCGCTCGCGGACGGCGGCGCCGCCGAATATATCGTAAAGCTCAAGGACGAAGCGCAAATCGCGCTGATGAGCGAAGATTCCGAAAGCGTTTCGGAGCAATACGGCTTGGAAGAATGCGTGCCCGAGCACGGCATATACGTGACCGACAGCATAGACGAGCTTGACCGCGATATGTTTGAATACATAGAGGAAAATGTCACGGTCGAGCTTTTCGGCACCTATGATTACACAAATCTTCTCAAAAGCGAAACGTACTCCAACACCGCTATAGAATCTATGTGGAACATAGGCGTATACGGCGCGGGAGTGCGCGTGGGAGTTATAGACTCCGGCTGCAACGCGCATAAAGCGTTAAGCGCCAATGTCGTCGAGGGCATAAATTTGATAGACGGCTCAACGGACGTGACGGACAACGTCGGTCACGGGACATCGGTATGCGGAGTGATTGCGGCGGCATACGACAGCAGCGTGAACGGCAAGGTTGTCGGCACCGCGCACAAGGCTGAGATTGTTCCTTTGAAATTTACCGATTCATCCGACAGCGGCTTGCTGAGCAACATTGTGGCGGGAATTTACGCGGCTGTCGATGATTTTGACTGCGACGTTATAAATATGAGCTGCGGAACATCCGAAAACGTCGAAGCTTTAAAAACAGCGGTTAGTTACGCGGCTAAAAACGGCGTTATACTTGTTGCCGCCGCGGGCAACGACGCTTCAAGCGCTTACAACTATCCCGCAACATACAGCAAAGTAATCGGAGTCGGCTCGGTTGACAGTTCCAAAAACCATTCGTCATTTTCAAACACAAACATCAGCGTGTTCGTATGCGCGCCGGGCGAAAGCGTCGCCCTTCTTTCCCCCACAAGACTAAGCTCAACCGCGACCGGCAGCGGAACATCGTTTTCCTCGCCGTATGTCGCGGGCATTATCGCTGATATGCTCGCCATAAATCCCGACCTCACATTAAGCGATATCAAAACGATAATTTCCGAAACCGCCGAGGACTTGGGCGATGACGGCTATGACACCGAATACGGGTGGGGACTTATCCGCGCGGACAATATAGTCGAGTATATGCTCGCCGGCTGCGAATATTTCACGGCGGGAGTCGACCTATGCACCGAGGATGATTATTACGAAATGCGCCTGCGTTTAAACGGCGCGGATTTGCCGGCGTTTCTGCTTGCCGAATATGAAAACGGCACACTCGTTGATATGATTTTCGACACCTCCGCGCTGAGCGGCGACGACAATATCGTACTTATACGCGTGCCGTATGACGACAGCATAACGGTTAAAGGCTTCGTATGGGATTCTCTCGGAGGAATAATGCCCGTTTCGAACATAGGTATATACCCCGACGGCTGATTTTCGGGCGCGCTTAAACTATTCTCAACCGCTTCGGATAATGATTTTTCAGCGCGCCGTTTGAGGCTTTGCCCCATCCGAGGGTAAAGCCTTTATATGTAACCGCGCACCATCCGCGGTCAGCGCAGCCGATTATTTCGCCGCGCATATAGCTTTGAGCGGTTTCAAGGTCACATTCGACCGTGTATTTTATCTCATCCGCTCCGAGCGCGAGCGCAAGCGCGTGCGACGGCTCAAAGCGGTTTTTCTTCAGCGTTCCCAAATGCAGTCCCGCGCGGACTACTTTAATTTTATCGATATCAAGGTCAAACGGCATAAGATAAAGATTATCGCCGAAAAGCGTAAAAACGCCGTCGAGCTTTGTGTTTAAAAACTCGCTCTCAAACGCGCGGTACAATTCCCGCTTGTCGCCTACGGCGGTTTTTTTCGGTTTTGCCGCTCTTTCCTCCCCGCCCTCTCCGACGTATTGAAAAAGCGCGGCAAAATGCCCCTCGCCCTTTTGCAAATGCGGAAAAATTCTGCGCGCGAACGTCATATCGTGCGCGGCGGTCGATATTCCGGGCGACAGCATCGAAAGCCTCGGTATTTCGCAAAGGCGCATATCATAATTATTTAAAAGAAATTCCGCCGCGCCCTCGTTTTCCTCCTCGGAAAAGGTGCAGGTGGAATACACCAAATACCCGCCGGGCTTGAGCATTTTCACGGCGCTTTCAAGTATATTTTTCTGCCGCTCCGCGCACGAAAGCGCATGCTCCCCGCTCCATTCCGTAACCGCCTGCGGCTCTTTTCTGAACATCCCCTCGCCCGAGCAGGGCGCGTCGACTATTATTTTATCGAAAAACCGAGGATATTTTTCAGCAAGCCTTTGCGGCGGCTCGTTTGTTACTACCGCGTTTTTAATGCCCATTCTCTCTATGTTTTCCGATAAAATATCCGCGCGCTTTTTTATTATCTCATTCGCGACCAAAAGCCCCGTGCCGCCGAGCTTTGCCGCGGCGTGCGTCGATTTTCCCCCGGGCGCGGCGCATAAATCGAGAACGAAATCGCCCGGCTCTACAGGCAGCGCCTCAACCGCGGACATTGCCGACGGCTCCTGAAAATAAAACGCGCCCGCCGCGTGCAGAGGATGCTTTCCGGACACGGTTTTCTTGTCGGCATAAAAGCCGCTTTCGCACCATTTCACCCCTTTAAGCTCGCCAAGCTCGTCAAAAACAGCCGAGCGCGCGCCGTCCTTTAAGGTGTTTATTCTGATTCCCGAATATATCGGCTTTTCACACAGCGCTTTATAAAAATTATCATATTCCGCCCCTAACATATGTTTCATTCGGCTTACAAATTTTTCAGGTAAATCCATAGCAATCTCCTTAATATCAGCTCTAAATTTCACTTATTCCAGTATACAATATATC
>JAJPXA010000011.1 GCA_021205715.1 Bacillota bacterium | reverse complement strand
GTATAACAATCCCATCCGGCGCTTTATATTGCCCTGGATTTTACCGCTCGGAATAATATATGTGGGGGTCTTTTTGTTTACGCGCGCGGGGGCCAAGCAAATGGGCGGGGGCGGCGGAGGAATTATGGGCATAGGTCAGTCCAACGCCAAGATGTATAACGTTGAAAACAAAACGGGCGTGACGTTTGCCGACGTCGCGGGTCAGGAGGAGGCAAAGGAGTCGTTAAACGAAATAGTCGACTTCCTGCATCATCCGGCGAAATATACCGCAATCGGCGCGAAGCAGCCCAAGGGCGCGCTCTTGGTAGGCCCTCCGGGAACGGGTAAAACGCTTCTTGCAAAGGCGGTCGCGGGCGAGGCGAACGTTCCGTTTTTCTCGCTTTCCGGCTCGGAATTTGTGGAAATGTTTGTCGGCGTCGGCGCGTCGCGTGTAAGAGATTTGTTCAAACAGGCGGCGGCGAAAGCGCCGTGCATAATATTCATAGACGAAATAGACGCGATAGGCAAATCCCGCGACGCTCAGCTCAGCTCAAACGATGAGCGCGAGCAGACGTTAAATCAGCTTTTGTCGGAGATGGACGGCTTCGACACATCGAAAGGACTTGTGGTTTTGGCGGCAACCAACCGCCCCGAGGTTCTTGACAAGGCGCTGTTAAGACCCGGACGGTTTGACAGACGTATAATAGTGGAAAAACCCGATTTAAAGGGCAGAGAGGACATATTAAAGGTTCATATAAAACACGTAAAAACGGACGATTCCATAGACCTTCACGCGATTGCGCTCGCAACGTCCGGCGCGGTCGGCGCGGATCTCGCGAATATGGTAAACGAGGCGGCGCTTACGGCGGTAAGAATGGGGCGCCAAAGAGTAATACAGGACGACCTTATGGAAGCCGTTGAGGTCATAATAGCCGGCAAGGAAAAGAAAGACAGGATATTGTCGCCCAAAGAAAAGCGCACGGTAGCGTTCCACGAGGTCGGTCACGCGCTGGCGACGGCTTTGCAGAAGAACACGCAGCCGGTTCACAAAATAACGATAGTTCCCCGAACAATGGGCGCGTTGGGATATACAATGCAGATGCCCGAGGAAGAGGAGCATTATCTTATGCTCAAGGATGAAATTCTCGATCAAATAACCGTGCTTCTTGCCGGACGCGCGGCGGAGGAGGTTGTGTTCTCGACAATGAGCACCGGCGCGTCAAATGATATAGAGCGCGCCACAAGCCTTGCGCGGGCTATGATTACGCAGTACGGAATGTCGGAAAGATTCGGTATGGTAGGACTTGAGAGCATAGAGAACAAGTATCTCGACGGCAGAAGCGTGTCGAATTGCTCGGAGGAAACAAAGACCGAAATAGACAAGGAAGTAATATCGGTAATCGGCAAGTGCCATAATAAGGCGGTCGAGCTGCTGAACAAAAACCGCGACGCGCTTGATGAAATCGCGGAATTTCTTATAGAAAAGGAAACGATAACAGGCGACGAGTTTATGGAAATATTAAATTCCGTTTTGGATAAGCGCAAAGCGTCGGAAGCCGCCGAGGGCGGAGAAACCGATGAAAGCGCCGAATCCGCCGCAGTCGGCGAACCTGCCGAGGGCGGTGAAACCGATAAAACGGCGGAATCCGAAAACGGCGGAGCCTCGGAAAAAGAATAAATATAAAAACGCGGACGGCAAAAGAGTCCGCGTTTTTTACATTTTGATTTTAGTCCGCAAAATCCGAGGCGAGGGTCAAATTCATATCGCCGGTTCTGCCGGCGCACTCGCACATCCAAAGCTTCATATACATCGCCGGCGCGGCGGCGCGGCGCAGAACGGTTATATTCGGTCGGCTGAACACCCTTGTGCTTTCGTATTGAATACGGTCTTCGACGCCTGTAATATATATCCGCGAATTGCTGTTTTCGATAACGCTTTGCGCCGCCGTGCCGGAATGGTACGCTTCAAGCAATATCGGCGCGGATGTGTCGGGTATCGGCATATTGGGATAGGCTGTGAGCTTCAGCGCCGAGGCGGCGGTAAGAGAGCAAGCGCCCAAAGGCGCCGTTTCGTCGGGAATTTCGGTATAATTCGGGTTTTTGCGAAAAACACCATCCGCGTATTCGCCGTATTCGCCGCCGATGCTTATGATTTTGTCGCTGTACTGCATATGCGCCGCGGCGCGCGACGCGCGGGGGATTTTCGGGTCTTCGCCCGAGTTTTTATAGGCGATAAACACGCCCAAGCCGCAGCGGCTTTTTATAAAGTCATACGCGGCTTTGAAATTGTCGAAACCGTTGGCGCGGTTGTCGTCAAGGATATAATTGGACGAAACGAAAACAATCGGCGCGGTATCCGAACCGAGAGCATATGCCGCCGCGCACGCGCCGTATTGGAGCGTGTCCGTTCCGTGGCAGACTATAATGCCGTCATAGCCGCCGTTGACCTTGCTTATGCATTCAATAAGCGCGGCAATATGCTCAGCGTCAAGATTTTCGCTCAATATTGTGTACGGCTCGAATATGTCGACATCGACATTCGGCACACATTCTAAAATTTTGTATTTTTGCCTGCCGCTTACGCCGATAAGGCCGCCGCGTATAACGCTCGCGATAGTGCCGCCCGTAAAAATAACCGCTGTTTTCATAAAGATCCTCCCTTACGGCTTGATTTAATTTAAGTATACCATTAAATCCGAGATAAGTATACAAAAATTTATCTTAATTTTTGAAAATTTACACCGTAAGAACGGTTGCGGGCGGTGAAACGGTATGGTATAATATAAAAAATATGACTTTACATAGGATTAACGCGAAAATAGGCGGCGGAACGGAGATTGAGATGGAAAAAAATTCCGATTATGAACTCAAGATAAAGCGCGTACTGATAACATAGGAGGAAATCGCCTCGTCTGTAAAGCGCGCG
>JAJPXA010000018.1 GCA_021205715.1 Bacillota bacterium | reverse complement strand
GGAGAAAATCTTAATGAAAGTATTAAAAAAACTTACAATTTTTTGCTTCTGCGCCGTATTCGCCTTTAACACGGCGGCTTCCGCGCAGGACGACATCAAGGTAAGGCTTAACGGAATAGCCGGCGACGGCTCGCAGATTATCGATTTCGGTGAAACCGCGCCGATACAGATTGACAACCGCACCTTCGTGCCCATACGCGCCTTTGGCGAGGCGGCGGGTATGACGGTCGGATGGGATCAGGAAAATCATACGGCGTTTTTGAAAATCGCCGCCGATGAGGAATCGCAAATTCCCATCGAGGCATACGCGGCGGAGCTGTTCGACACGTTTTCGAACCGCGCTTTGGGCGCGCCGCAGAGCATTACCGTGTCGCTTATGCTTACGAACAGCAAGGCGCTTGTGCGCTTTAATTACGATGTAGGCGACGGGAATGTCGAGGGTTTCGGGAAAATGGTTGATATGGACGCGGCGGCGATACTTGTGAACGGTGGCTCGCTGATGATACCGCTTCGCGCCGTGTCGGACTTGCTCGGAATGACGGTCGAATGGACTCAGGAGGACTTAACCGCCGACATTTCGCTTCCGGAATTTATAAGTGCGCCGCAGGAGTTCAGCGTTGTGACGCAATGGATTCCCGAGGGCGAATACATAGGCGAGGATTACACCGACGGCTATTATACGGGCGATGTGCCGCCCGATTACATACCCGACGGCATACACGAGATAGGCGAGTATTTGGGCAGCTTTAAAATTACCCGATATTGCCCCTGCGACATCTGCAACGGCGGATGGGGTCCGTATACCGCGTGGGCGGGCGAAATCATCCCGGGTCAGACAATCGGCGTAAACCCCGATGAGATACCTAAGCTCGCGTGGGTTTATATAGACGGCTGGGGCTGGCGCAGAGCCGAGGACACAGGCGGGGGAATAGAGGATCATCACATAGACGTGGCGGTCGAAAATCACTATGAGGCAACCCACGGCGAGGTCGTGTACAGAGATGTTTGGATTGCGAAATAAAAACAAAAAGCGCTTGCGAACAAGCGCTTTTTTGTTATAGGAAAAAGGGAAGTGTAATTTAATTTCTACATTGATAATTATAACACGTATATCCAATGATTTCAAGCAAATCCATTTGGTAATTTATAGCAATTTTACATAAATCGGAAATGCTTGTTACCGGCGCGCCGCAGTTACAATATCGAAAACCTCCCGCGTATTTTTCTTGCCGAAGCTCACGGCGCTGTCATTTACGACCATACACGGTACGCTCATAACCTTATAGCGCTCCTTAAGCTCGGGATAATGCGCAATGTCGAACACCTCGGCTTCGACGTTATCCGACAAAGCGGCTATTTGCTGTGCCGACATAACCGTTTCCGGGCACATCGTGCAGGAGAGCGAAACAAGTATTTTTATGTTTACGCTTTCGGATATGCTTTTAATTTCATCCTCAAGCTCCGCGTCCGGCTTTTTACCCGGCCCCGCCGCGTTATAAAGCGCGACGATAAACGAGTTTATCTCGTGACCGCCGGGCACGGCGTGGAAGTACATACCCGTGCCGCCGCCGTCCGCGCGGCAAATTTCGATTGACGGCGTGATTTTGGGACTTTCACCCTCGCCGCGCTCGACCGTGATTTTATCCGAAAGCCCTTCGAACTCGCCTAAAAACCCCTCGATTTCAGCCGACAAATTGCTCCCGTCGCGCCACAGCTTCAAAATTACCGGGTTGTCGAATTTCTCGATTACCGCTTTCAGTTGTTCGCGTATCTGCGGACTCAAAAAGCCGTTTTCATCAGCCGCCGCTGTGTTTTTTGGCTGATGAACGGTTTTTGCGGGTTTAGCCGTTTCAAATTCGGGGATATTGAGCTTTTCGTGAATTTCGGCAACGTGCTTTTCAAGCGACGTAGCCGCGACCGCGCCGTCCGAAACCGCTGTCACGACCTGACGGAGATTTTTAACGCAGACATCGCCCGCCGCGTACACGCCGTCGATATTCGTTTTTTGATTTCTGTCGGTGACGATATAACCCTGTTCGTTAAGCTCAATCGATTTCGGCAGCCATTTTGTGTTGGGGACATAGCCCGCGAACACGAACACGCCGAAGCCGCCGTTTTTATCGGCGGAAACGCGGGTTTCCGCGCCGGTTTTATTGTTTACAAAAACAGCCTCGTTTACCATTGTATCGCCGGACACGGACACAATCTCGGTATTGAAATTGACCTTGATATTGTCGTATTCGGCAATTTTGTCACTTATTGTCCGCGCGCAGGTAAAATCATCCTCGCGAACCATCATTGTAACGGTTTTCGCGTATTTCGTAAGGAACATTCCCTCCTCGACCGCGGCAAAACCGCCGCCTATGACGAAAATGTCCATACCGGTGAAAAACTCGCCGTCGCAGGTCGCGCAGTAGGCTACTCCTCGTCCGGCGAATTCGTTTTCACCTTTGAAACCGAGCTTGCGCGGGTTGGCGCCGACCGCCAAAACAACGCCCAATGCCGCAAACTCACCCGCGGTAGTCGCGAGCGTTTTTATATCGCTCTCAAGCCGCATATCGAGTACCTCGGCTATTTTGAACTCCGCGCCGAATGCCTCGGCTTGCGCGCGCATACCCTCGGTAAGCGCTTTGCCGCTTGTACGCGGGATTCCGGGGTAGTTTACGATTTCGTCCGTAATCGTAATCTGACCGCCGAATTTTTCCTTTTCAAGCACCAAGACCTTGTATTTGGCGCGCGACATATATATCGCCGCGGAAAGCCCCGCCGGCCCCGCACCGATTATGATTAAGTCATATAAATTTTCGGTCATTTTGTACCTCCTTTTTGTAAATTTGGGTTTAGGTGAGTGTTTTCTCGGGGCGCTGCCCCGAACCCCGCAAGGGGCAGCGCCCCTTGACCTGCGT
>JAJPXA010000137.1 GCA_021205715.1 Bacillota bacterium | reverse complement strand
ATATAAAAAACCGCAAAAAATCCGTGTTTATTTTTCAGATTGTTGCACAGATTAAAAAAATATGTTAGAATATAGTGAAACCACAATTGACGGAGGGCAAAACCTATGAGAATAAGAGAATCGGCGGAAGATTATCTTGAAGCGGTTTTAATATTAAAAAACAAAAACGGCTATGTGCGAAGCATCGACATAGCGCATTATTTGAATTTTACAAAGCCGAGCGTTTCGGTAGCAATGAAATCCTTCCGAGAGGAGGGCTATGTTGTCGTGGATGAGCACGGTTATATAATGCTTACCGAAAAGGGTATGGCGATAGCGAGCAAGGTATACGAGCGGCATAATGTTATAGCGCGCGCGTTTATGGCGCTCGGCGTGTCGGAAAAAACCGCGTATGAGGACAGCTGTAAAATAGAGCACGTCATAAGCGAGGAAAGCTTCGAAAAGCTCAAGGCATACCTTTCGGCTAAGGGCATAGACACGGAGGGATAGGCAAAAAGCGTTTTCACGAAACGCTTTTTTAAATTAGCGCGCTATTTTAAACAAGCGCTTGTATTTTTTTGCCCGCTGTGGTAAAATAGGCGTAAGGATTGGAGGAGAAAACCGTGATACATCCTATAAAGCATTTTTGCACAATCACCCGTCACCGACATAAGGTCATATATCATTGTTATAAAGCGGGCATCCTGTGGCAGGGGTTAAGACACGATTTGTCGAAATACTCCCCGAGCGAGTTTATCGAGGGCGCGAAATTTTACAAGGGCGACAGAAGCCCCGCGGAAGCGTCAAGGCTCATTTACGGCTATTCAAAGGCGTGGCTTCACCACAAGGGCAGAAACAAACACCATTTTGAATATTGGGTTGACTATAATCCGGCGTTAAAGAAAAACGCGCCGATAAAAATGCCGTTAAAATACGTCAAGGAAATGTTCTGCGACAGAGTCGCGGCAAGCAAAATTTATCAAGGTGAAAAATATACCGAGGAGCATCCCTTGAACTACTATATGAACGGCTTGGCGAAAGCGTCGCTGCATCCGGACACGGCGCGTCTTTTGGATAGCTGGCTCACATTGCTCAAGGACGAGGGTGAGGACAAGGTGTTTCAACATATAAAGGGTTTTAACAAGGAAGATTACTGATGAGAAAAATTTTTAAGGCGATATATTCAAATAAATTGCTCGCGATTTTAATGCTGATTTTTCAAATTTTGATTTTAATATCCGGCTTCATTTGGCTGAGCGATTATTCAAAATATTTTTTTGGAGCGTCGACGCTTTTGAGCGCGCTGCTTGTCATTTATGAGATAAACAACAGCAAGGATTCGCCGGAGTTTAAAATGACGTGGCTGGTGCTTGTCGGCGTCGTTCCGATTTTCGGCGCGCTTTTGTATATATATCTGCGCTTCGGCGTTTTGTCAAAGGGAATTTCTCTTCACCACAAGGATGTCCATAACAAGGTCGCGAAAAATATCCTGCGCGAGGCAAATTCAATCAATCGGATAAAAAATATCGACCCTGAGCTTTACGGCTTGGCGAATTACCTGATGAAAGCGGACGGCGCGTCGCCGTATTCGGACGCGGAGGTAAAGTATTACGAGCTTGGCGAAAAGATGTACGCCGATATTAAAGCGGAAATGGAAAGCGCTGAAAAGTTCATATTTATGGAATTTTTTATAGTAAACTGCTCAAGCTCTATGTGGAAGGAGCTGTTTGACATTCTTTGCCGAAAGGCGCGCGAGGGAGTCGAGGTTCGCTTTATGTACGACGGTATGGGTTCCCTGGCGACAACTCCGACGCACCTGGCCCTGATTTTCGAGTAGTCGGGAGTAAAGCATACGATATTTGCGCCCGTTCAGCCGCTTTTGTCAACGTACCAAAACCACCGCGACCATAGAAAAATCATAGCGATTGACGGCAGAGTCGCCTTTACCGGCGGCATAAACATAGCCGACGAGTATGTCAACAGAAAGATGCGCTTCGGGCATTGGAAGGACAACGGCATACGCGTTACGGGTCTTGCCGTAAACAAGCTTACCGCAATGTTCCTTGAAATGTGGGATACCGCCTCGAGCGGCGCGACGGAGTATAAAGATTATGTCGGCATATCCGAATACGCACGCGGCGGAAAAAACGGCTGCGTCATACCCTACGGCGACAGCCCGCTTGACGATGAAAAGGTCGGCAAGCGCGTGTATATCGATATGATAAACACCGCCAAGGACTACGTGTATATAATGACGCCTTATCTTATCCTCGACAGCGAGATGACAGAGGCGATGCGCTACGCGGTGAACAGGGGAGTCGATGTGAAAATAATCATACCGCACCACCCCGATAAGGTCTACGCGTATTGGCTCGCGCACACCTATTTTCCGGAGCTTATCAAAAACGGAGTCGAGCTGTACGAGTACACCCCGGGATTTATTCACGCGAAAACCGTTGTGTCCGACGATAAAAAAGCGGTCGTCGGCACGATTAACTTTGATTACCGCAGCCTTTTCCTGCACTACGAGTGCGCGGTTTATATGTATAAAATCGACGCGGTATTTGACATTAAATCGGATTTCATTGCCACGATGGATAAATCTCAACATATAACCGAGGCGGAGTATAAGCGCTTTAATCCCCTGACGAAGCTTATGGGACGCTTGATAAGAATAGTCGCGCCCCTGCTGTAACGGCGCGCGGTGTTCGATGCCGCGCGCAAAAACGAGCGCGGCATCGCGTCGGACGCTAAGTACTACATTTTAAATATCGCTTTCACAATTCCTCTTAAGCATTTAGGCATTTTCAATGTAACGATTTTCACATTATCACGTCCTTTCCCATCTACCATTTAAACAGACAAAAATATCCGAAAACAAGCAGAAAAATCAATTCAATTACCGCGACCGCCGCGAGCGGCAGGAACATTCCGGCTATTATCCCGAAGCAAAACGACAGCGATGCCAGCCCTACCGCCCTTGAACAGCCGCGCATACAAAAATCAGGCATATTTTTCACCTCGATATTATTGGTTCAACAAGTGTCTTCGCCCCGTTGTTTAACGTCACATTACATAATATGTATATCGCGTAAAAAGTGTGAATATATATTGCAAAAAGGACTTGTCTGTGATAAAATAATAAAGTGAGAGGAGGATTTTTATGAATTATTGTATAATTTGGATAATCGCGCTTATCGTTTTTGTGCTGATTGAAGCGTTTACATATCAGCTTGTCACGATATGGTTCGCATTCGGCGCGTTGGGCGCTTTGCTGTGCGCGCTGCTCCCGTCGCCGATGTATATTCAGATTTTGACGTTTTTGCTGCTGTCGATTGTGACGCTCGCGGTGCTTCGTCCGTTATCGATGAAGTATCTCAAAAGCAAAGGCTTAAAAACCAACGCGGACAGTATGATAGGCAGGATAATAGTCATAACTCAGGAGGTAAATAATATCGAGAACACGGGAAAGACTAAGGTAAACGGTATCGAGTGGACGGTAAGAAGCGCCGACGGCTCGGTGATTGAAAAGGGCAAAAAAGCAGAGGTAAAAAATATAGAGGGAGTTAAGATAATAGCGGAGGAGTGTAAGTAAAATGATTTTTGTGTATATAATTATAGCGGTAATTTTGTTGATTGTCATAGCGAATATTAAAATAGTCCCGCAGGCTCACTCGTATATCGTGGAGCGTTTCGGCGGCTATAACGCGACGTGGGGCGTGGGACTTCATATAAAAATCCCGTTTGTCGACAGAATCGCGAGCAAGGTAAATTTAAAGGAGCATGTTGTGGATTTTCCGCCGCAGCCGGTTATAACAAAGGATAACGTCACGATGCAGATTGACACGGTCGTGTATTATCAGATTACCGACCCGAAGCTCTATACCTACGGCGTTGAGCGCCCGATGATGGCGATTGAAAATCTGACCGCGACGACGTTGAGAAACATCATAGGCGACCTGGAGCTTGACGAAACGCTCACGTCGCGCGACACGGTAAATACGAAAATGCGCGCTATTCTTGACGAGGCGACGGACCCGTGGGGCATAAAGATTAACAGAGTGGAGCTTAAAAATATTATGCCGCCGGCGGAGATTCAGGACGCGATGGAGCGGCAGATGAAAGCGGAGCGCGAAAGACGCGAGAGCATTCTGCGCGCCGAGGGCGAAAAGAAATCCGCCATTCTGCGCGCCGAGGGTGAAAAGGAGTCCGCTATTTTGCGCGCAGAGGCGAAAAAGCAGGCGGCAATCCGCGAAGCCGAGGGCGAGGCGGAAGCGATAGTTAAGGTTAAAACGGCGGTTGCCGAGGGTATCAAAAAGATAAACGAGGCAAAGCCGACCGAGGAGTACCTCACGGTCAAAGCACTCGAGAGCTTTGAAAAGGCTGCCGACGGAAAAGCGACAAAAATAATCGTGCCGTCGAATATCCAGGGCTTGGCGGGACTTGCAGCCTCTCTAAAGGGCATAGTCGAAAGCGACAAATCAGATATTAATAACAAGAAGTGACGGGTAACGCTCGCAAAGCATACCCAGCACATCGCTCGCCTCACCGTCGCTGTTGTCGTTTAAAACAGTAATTTGAATATACGGATAGTAGGCGTAAAGCGAGCGTATGTAATATTCCGTTTCGTTTTTTAAATCCCGCGAGCGCAGTGTGACGCACAGCGGGATTTTTGCGTATAAAATTTTCCGCGCCTCCCAAATAACCGAAAACATCCCCGTAAGCGCAAGCGCCGATATAACGCAGACAAATATGATATAAAGCACAATACCTCACCCCCATACCATATACTATGAAAAGCGCCGCCCTTTGGTGAGTGAAAATTTACAAGCTCCCGCCGTATTGACGCATACTAAAACAACGCGGCGGGATACACCCCGCCGCGCCGAACCAAATGCCGTGTCCTTGTTCTCTTGCATATTTAATTTGTTTTGCGGTCACTTGATACTTGTTTGCCCGCAAGCATATTCATAATCATTTCCACAGATTTCTCCGCGCCAACGGAGCTGTCTATGACATAATCATAGTTGTGCATATCACCCCATTTCTTGCCCGTGATACTGCGGTGATATGAGCTTCGCGACGCTGTTCTTTGCTGTGCGTTTTTCCGCGCGTCGCGTTCCGAATCGCCGTATGCTTTCATAATTTGCTTAACCTTGTATTCCTCCGGCGCATAGATGAAAATGCGTATCACGTTCGGGTAATCCCTTAGGATATAATCGGCTGCGCGTCCCACAATAACGCAGCTGCCTTGGTCTGCGATTTTGCGGACGGCTGTAAAGCCGGCGCTTTCGGCTCATCGACAGTATTGTCGGTATCGGTTTCAAACTTCTTGCTGTCCTTTTTCTTGAACACAAAGTAGAAGCAGATACATATAATGAGCTGCGTATAGGTTGCCATTGCTCCGCAAAATCCGATTTTAAACAGTGTCGCGTTTGCTGTTTTGGAAATAATCAATATCAGCGGTATACGAACACAGAACGCGCCTATTAAGCCCTGCGTCATTGAGAACGTAGAGTGTCCCTGCCCGTTGAAATATCCCGTAATCATCAGCAGCATACACGCCACCAACGCATCCGCCGCGTAACCCTTTAGGTATTCAGCCGCATAGTATATTGACTGTGTGTCAGATGTGAACACGCGCGCCATCATACTGCCGCCGAAATAGCACAGCAGGCATAGCAATATACCCGCTCCGGCGGCTGTGAAAATCATATAGCGAAGTCCCTTTTTAATTCGCTCCGGCTGCTTTGCTCCCACGTTTTGGGCGGTAAAGACCGACATAGACTGCAAAAATGCCACGGGTATCGCCATCGTAAACGCCGTCAGCTTATTATCCACGGAGTAGCCGGAGGCTATCGCCGACCAGACGGACGGGTCGCTGCCGAGCTGATTTGCAACGGAATTGATAACCACAAACGAGAAATTCGTCAGGAAGTCCTGAGCCGCCAAAGGCACACCCGCCAAAAGTATGGATTTGGTTTCGCCGCGGTGAAAACGAATGCTTTTCTTATTGAAATCAAACGGCAGTGTCTTGCGGCTGATTATGATTAAAGAAAGAACCACGCTGACCGCCTGCGCAGTGATTGTCGCGATTGCCACGCCCGCAACGCCGAGTCCCGCGAAAACGACCAAAATCAAGTCGAGCGCGATATTGACAACACACGCTATACCGACAAACACCAACGGCAAATTGGAATTTCCTATCCCTTTAAACAGACCGCTTATTCCGTTATACGCGGTGACGAATATAAGTCCGCCGCCGCAAATTCTCAGATACAGTGTTGTAAGTCCCTCATCGGGCGCGTTCATCCATTTTGAAAAATAAGGCGCGCCGACCTCCATAATCAAGGTAAGAACCAATGCCATAACGGTAAAAATACATACGGCGGAGCCGACTGTTCGGGTTGCGCCCCGTCTGTCCTTCGCGCCGATAAACCTGCCCAATGTGACGGTTATACCCGTCGTAAGTCCTTGAATTACATATGTAATCAGCGTCATAATCATACCGCCGGTTCCGACGGCGGCTGTCGCGTTTTGCGTTATTGTCGCGTCTGTGGACACAAACTGACCGATAACGAGCAAGTCCGCAGCGGCATACATCGCCTGCAAAAACGTCGCCGCCATAACAGGCAGCATAAATCTCATCATAGGGGAGTATATAGCTCCCGAAGTAAGTGAGCTTTTGTTTGCTGTTTTAACCATTGTTTTCCGATACCTCCTTTGATATTCCCGCCAACTCGTACAGCTCCGCTTTTGCGGCATCGGTCATACCGAGTGTTAGTTCGAGCATCCAATAAAAAGCTTTTATTTTAAGGCGGCGCTCTTCCGCAGTCCATTTGAACACGCCCGGGTCGTGCAGCTGCGAGGCGCAGAACAATAATTCCACACTTTCCTTGGGATACGGAGTGGAAAATTCTCCGCTTTTAATTCCTTGTTCTAAAATTTCCGTTATAATCGGCGTAAACCGCATAAGACTGCGCGTAAAGCTCCTTTGGTGAAGCTCGGCGTTTTCCTTTTCGTGCAAACCGTCAGCCAAAAGTCCGCTTTTGGATAACAGACTGATTACCCGATAGAGTTTCTCAACTGCGGAAAGCGTATTATCTGCCGCAATTTCACTTATATTCCGACACCGCCGCTCAATTTGACGTTCAATCATCGCCGAAAGAATATCCTCTTTGTTCTTGAAATGATAATACAGCGTTCCCTTTGCGATACCGCTTTCCTTTAATATATCATCAACGGTTGTTTTGTTATATCCCTTTTCGTTAAAGAGATTCTCGGCAATATCCAGTATTTCGTTCCTGCGCTCGTTGGCGTCTTTTATAATTCTCATAATATTCCTCCTATAGACCGACCGTCGGTCTGTAGGCAATTATACAATAGATTTTCCGCAAAGTCAATATGATTTTTGAAATAAAATGCGATTTGTAAGAGCTGCCGTGATGTGGAATTTGTTTGCGAAAAAATATTACGGTTTGCATAAATCGTTTGAACGCGTATAGCAGCGCAAATTTTAAGAGCATTTAAAGATTTTCCTAAATTCCGTCGGCGAAAGACCGGTATACGCCTTAAAATCCTTCGAAAACTTCTGCGGAGAGGAAAAGCCGATTTTGCCGATTATGTAGGAAACCTTGTTATCGGTATACAAAAGCTCGTATTTCGCCTTTTCAAGACGCGAATTTTTAATAAAATACGCCGGAGTCGTTCCGAAATGCTTTTTAAATAAATGTATAAAATATTTTTCGTTATACCGCATATGGTCGGCAACATCCTTTACCGTTAAGCGCGAGCCGAGATTATCTTGTATGAATTTTCGCGTTTCATCGGCAAATGCGCTCGATTTTATATCCGTAATTTCACGTTCGCCGTTGTCGAGGAAAAACGACACAAGCTCTGTAAGAGCCGCCTTTATCAAAAGCGCCGACGCGGCATCGTTTTTCGTATGAAGCGCGTCAAGCCGCTCAAATAACAGCTTCGCGCGGTCAATGCTTTCCAAATGCACAACATATGAAAAATCCGTAATATCAAACAGAGATCGGTCGTCAACGGACATAATAAAGTCGCACCAATACTTATTGTAGCAGGTCGCGTTTTCCGAATAACCCGAAACCTTAGAGCCTCGCGGAAGCATTACCATATCGTTCTTTTCGGGATAAAAGGTGTTCCCGTTTACGGTAATTTTTCCTTAGCCGTCCAAAATCAAATACAGACTGTCGCGGCGGCGCGTATGCTCCTCCCGCGACCAATCGGGGCAAAGACCGTGATCTATCAATATAAATTCCGTTTGCAGTCTTGAAAGACGCTGGTTTAATAATTGGTTTTGGTTGTGCGGATTCATAAGCGGCCCTCCTTTTTATCAAGCATATCACATACGCGTGAAAATTTAAATATAAAAATCTGACTTTTTGACAAGTATTGCTTACTAAAATATATACAAAGCCTTTGATTTTTGATTTAAAATAAATGTACAAGAATCACCCGCCGCGGTTCTTTCTCTCTCGCCGCGGCGGATGAAATTTTTTTGAAAGGCGGATTATTTATGAAAAGATTAATTTCAGGTATAGCGGGCATTGTAATGCTTTGCTCGTCGATTTTCGGCGCAGGCACCGTAATTGCCGATGATACCTACACATTCGGGAGCGCGTATAGTGAGATAAAGGCGTTTGACACAAATTCCTTATCCGAAACATCAATAGGCGACAGCGGGTACAAAATTGCAACGTCAAGCTCCAACTACAACAATGTTGTGGTAAGAGATAAATCAAGCACAAATTCGGGATATTATCCCTACGGAAGCGGACTCCCCGACAACGGGTATTATTTATTTCTCGGCTCCGGCGGCAACGGCAGTGTCAGCGTGACGCTGACGCTCCCGCAAACGGTTGAGGCAGGGAAGTACATAAACATTATCTACGCGAAGCCCTACGCGACAAATAACGGAAGCACAAACCGCAGCGCGGGCAATGAAAACACAATGGTTGTCGGCAGTGAAACGGTTGATGTTGAGGCGATTTGCGAATATGATACGTGGTACACGACATCGATTATAACATCGGCGGCTGTTTCGCAAATTGTGATTACGCTCGGCAAATGGAGTGCGCTTGCGATTTCCGAAATCAGCATAACCGACAGCGCGGACGTTCTGGAGCTTACATCGGACGTAACCGAGCTTTACATAACCTCCGAAACGCAGACGGTTTTGTACAGCGCGTCGGTATATTCATGCGTCACGACCGAGATGGATGGCGCCGAGATAATCGCCAAGGGCAGTGTTGACGCGTCCGCGGCTGTAGAGTATTCGATAGACGCATATGACGGCGTGAGCATAAACAAAAACGGAGAACTGACCGTCACAAGCACCGCCGCTCCGGGAACGGTAACGATTAGGGCGGCATACGGGGACAGCGAAAGGACAATGACACTGCTCCTAAAGGCTCTCGGCAGCGCGGCAAGCGTTTCAATCTACGGTGATGAGCTTGTAAAGGCGGGTGAAACCGCCGAGTACACGGCTTTACCGATAACCGAGGACGGAGTAGTTGTTCCCGCGCGCGAAACGATTTGGGAAATCGTCGGCGAATATGCGGGTGCGGAAATTTCCGAGGACGGAACGCTTACCGTAAGCGATACCGCCTCGGCGGGAATTGTAACAATAAAAGCAACGCTTACCGAATCCGACATACAAACCGAGGCTGTTTCGTCCGAATTTGACGTGACGATACGCGGCGGCGATACAGATGATTTCCCGTATAATATTCGCGGCTTGCTTTTGACGAACGGCGAAACGGAAATTGCGGACGCAAAAGGAACGGACGGAGTAATCATAGAAAAAACGGGCGATATTGACGGCGATTATTCCGTAGTCGTAAAGGTATTTGACGCGGATAAGCGGCTTATAGCCGAGCAAACCGAGTTGATAAGCGGCTTGTCGGACGGCGTGCAGGCTATGGACTTTGATATGGACTTCACGGGCGCGGAGTCGGCAAAGGTATATATAATGTCAGGCGGCACCGAGGAATCGGATAATGAATATGAGATAAAAAGCGTCGCGGAGAACGGCAAGGTGGTTGTAGTGAAAAATACGGACGGAAGCGCCAATGCGGATTTAATTATAGCGCAGTATGAGAACGGCGTTTTAAAGAGTGCAAAGGTAAAGACCGCCGAGTTTTCGAGCGGTGAAAATGAAATCGAGGTTGCCGATACCGAGCTTTCCGATGAATTTAAAGTATTCCTTTGGGACAGCGTAAGCACTATGAAACCGCTCACACAAACGGCTGACGCGATAACAAGCGGAGATACAGACGATACCAATGAAGAGGGAACCGTTGTTTCGGACGAGGTGGTTTTAACCTCCGCGGGTGAATATAAAAATATACCGCTTGTATCGGACTGGATAACGGGAACAAAATCCGGCTTGGGTATGGGCGCGGGTATAATATCGCCCTCAGGCGCGCCTTACGGCGTTGATCCCGACTTAGTTGACGTGTCTGCGCTCAACGTAAGCTACACATATGACAACGACTATCCCGAACAGACAGTTGACAATGTGCTGTGGTACAAAACAGGCGCGTATCTTGCAAGCGCGAACGGCGCGAACAACAGCATTTACGCGCGTGACAGCGCGGATTGGGAGCAAAAGGCTCTGCCGATAGGCAACGGATATATGGGCGGTATGGTATTCGGTATGCCCGATAAAGACCAAATTCAGTTTAACGAGGAAACGTTCTGGGCGGCGGGCTACAGAGGAACACAAACCTCGGTTTCATCGTCCGCCGTAAACAGCAATATGAGCGAGGGCATAAACGGCTATATGAGCGTCGGCAATATATTTGTTGATTTTAATATGCCCGAGAGTGCCGCGGTGAATAACTACTACCGCGACTTAAATCTCGATGAGAGCGTGGCGCACGTTCAATATGAATATGACGGTGTGACCTATAACCGCGAATACTTCGCGTCATACCCGAAAGAGGCGCTTGTGTTCAGATATACCGCCGACACGGTAGGTGCGTTAAGCTTTGATGTTAATCCGGTATCAATGCACCCGGGCGAAGTAACGGTAAATGACGGCGAGATTACTATAATAGGCAAGCTAAAGGACAGCGAGCCGTATTCGTCAAGCGGAAACGCGGCTTGGAATCAGGAATCGGATTTGGAATACTGCACAAAGGTAAAGGTTATCGCCGACGACGGAACGGTTACGGACGGCTATAACACGGTGAACGTAAGCGGTGCGACAGGCGTTACGATAATAGTGACGGCGGCAACCGATTACGACAAGGATCAATTCGAGCTTAACGCCGACGGCAGTGTTAATATGACGAAAACGCCGTATAAGAGTACCGAGGGCGTTCAAGCGGCGATTGATAAGGCGGAGGAAAGAATGAGCGGCGCGGCGGCAATGAGCTATGACGAGCTTAAAGCCGAGCATATTGCCGACTATAAAGAGCAGTTTGACACGGTTAAATTTTCCCTTACGGACGATGACGAGATATGCCAAACGCCGACAGACGAGCTGCAATCCTCCTACGGCAGTGTTGTAAGCGCGGCATCGCAGGAGGACGGAACAACAAAGGTAACGTATGATACTTCGGCTTATCAGAACCTTGACAAGCACCTTGAGGAGCTGCATTATAATTACGCGAGATACCTTATGATTTCATCGTCGCGCTCAACGACGATGCCCGCGACATTGCAGGGCAAATGGTGTCAGTCAACGGCTGAAATATGGGGCTCGTGCTATTGCATAAATATCAATATGGAAATGAACTACTGGTTCGCGGGCGGCGCGAATTTGCTTGACAGCGGAAAGTCGCTTATACGCTGGTTCGAGTCGCAGATACCCGCCGGACGCGTGACTGCGAAAAATATGTATAAGGTCACCCCGAAATCGTACACGTATGCGGACGGCGCGATTACGTTTACGGATTCGGACGATGACGCGGACGATGTGTTCATTATGCATACAAAGCAGGCGATAATGGGTACAACCGATATGACGGGTTCGACAAGCATACAATCTCCGGGCAACACCGCGTGGCTTATGTATAATCTTTGGGATTTGTACCAAACAAGCGGCGATAAGGAGCTTTTGGAAAACGAGATATATCCGATAATGCGCAAGGCGGCAAATTTCTACACGCAGTATCTCTACACGAACGAGAAAAAGACGACTACCGATACCGAAACATATCCGGACGGCTATTATTACACCACCTGGGCGGGACGCTCGCCGGAGCAGGGCCCCACAGAGGAGGGTATAAAGTACGATTTGCAGCTTGTCGCGGGAATGTATGATTACACGATAGCGGCGGCTGAAACACTCGGCGTAGACCAAGAAAAGGTCGCGGCTTGGAAAGAGATAAGAGAGCATCTCGAAACTCCCGTGGAGCTTGGCGACGACGGACAAATTAAGGAATGGGCGGAGGAAACAACGTATAACACGGACGAGGACGGAACCGCGATAGGCGACCCCGTACACCGCCATATTTCGCACCTTGTGGGCTTGTACCCCGGAACACTTATATCCCGCGACACTCCCGACCTTTTGGAGGGCGCGAAGATAGTTTTGGAAAATCGCGGCGATGATTCGACAGGCTGGTCGTGTTCAAATAAATTCCTGTTGTGGGCGAGATGTCTTGACGGCGATAAGGCGCTTGAGCTGTTCCGCTATCAGCTTGCAAAAAAGACGTATTCAAACCTGTTCGACACACATTCACCGTTCCAGATTGACGGAAACTTCGGCTCCGCGGCGGGAGTTATGGAGCTTTTGATGCAGTCGCAGACGGGGCCGATATACATTCTGCCCGCACTCCCCGAGGTATGGGACAGCGGCGAGATAAGCGGCATAAAGGCTAAGAACGGCGCCGAGGTGTCGATTAAATGGGAAAACGGCGAGGCAACGGAAATAAAAATTATTCCCGCCTCCGACGGTGATATTACAATAGGTTACGAAAAGGAAAACACATTCACGCTAAACGGCAATGCCGCAGAGTTCACGGACGGACTCTGCACAATAGAAAACGCCGTTGCCGGTGAAACATACACCTTCACGGCGGCGAATTAAGCATTTATCGGGATAATTCGGAATCGTATGCTTTAATAAAATCCGAATTATCCCGATTTATGAAAAGGAGAGGTATAATGAAAAAATTTATTGCTGCCGCGGCAATTATTTGCTGCGGACTTATGACTACGGCTTACACGGAGGGGGTTGAGGTGACGAAGTTTACACATCAAAACGTAGTCGGCTCGCAGACCTGCTACAGCGGGAGCGACTTGGACGAAACGACTGTAACGGAGTTGCCGGACGTGATAATGGGTATGCGGATAAATAATCCGATAATCCGCGCGTACCTTACGGCGGACGAAACGCAGAGCGTCACGGTTAAGGCGGAGCAGTACAACAAATTCGGAAAGCTTTTAAAAACCGATGAGAACACAATTTCTGTCGGAACCGATGAAACCGCGTTTGAATTTAACCGCGTAAGGAACGTGGAAAGCGTTAAGCTCTACGTCGGCGGCGAGTATATAGGTGGAATTGACGATACTGTTACATACGAAAACGGCGTAAATCTCACCGAGGCGCCGTCGGATTATCAGATTTACCAGCGCGACGAGAACAACCAAGCCGTTATCACTCTTGCGGGAGCGGTTGAGAGCGCGGACGGCAATATCGCGATTGCCGCAAACAGTGTCAGCGTCACATTCGGCGATGATGTTGAGGACGCTGTTATAATCATCGCGGACTATAACGATGACGCGGCATTAAAGGGAGTTACAATTACCCCGCAAGACGGCTCCGTTACCACGGTAACATCCGATGAGGCATACGGAAATATAAAAGTAATGGTATGGGACGGCATGGACACGATGGAGCCGATTTATCCGTCCGCATCGAACTTCGTTACGGTGACCGCCGAGAATATCGAAACCGCCGAGAAAACGTCGCAGACCGTAAGCGCTGACGGGGATTTCAGCGCGGCGCTTACGCTTGACGCGGGTATGTACGATATTTCACTTAAAGCGAACGGCGGAGTTACGGAATTTAAAAATGTCGGCGTAGGCGATATATGGGTTGCCGCGGGACAATCGAATATGACGGATATGGGCGCGATTACCGACGGCTTTAACGCTAACACCGACGACCCGATAACCGATGATATGCACATCATATACGCCGAGGACACCACTTGGCAGCAAATGAGCCATCCGGCGGGCGAGGGACATTTCTTTAAGACGGGCACCCGCACATCGCCGGTAACGTCGTTTGCGCGTATTATATCCGAGGAGGAGGGCGTACCGGTGGGTATCGTTCAATCCTCGGTCGGCGGAACATACATATACCAGTGGGCGGAGGGCATAAACAGCTCCGATTCAACCGGCGGATATTTGATAAACGCGCTCGAAGCGTGCTTTGACAATATGCCTTCGACCGATATTAAGGGCATACTCTGGTATCAGGGCTGCAATGACACGATGAACGAAAGCTACGCCTATGATTATGAAAGACTTCAGGGCGAAATATTCTCGCAATTCCGCGATTTCTTCGGAGAGGACACGCCTATAATCACTACGCAGATTAATGACGCGAAGCAGGACAGTACCTCATCGCTCGGCTATTATGACGCATGGAGCTATGTAAAGGATATACAGCGTCAAAACGCGGAGCTGTACGACAATGTATATGTTGTAGGAACGGGCGCGCTCGATTTGGGCGACACTATCCATAACAGCGCAAAATCGAATTTGACCGTGGGTGACGAATGGGCGCGTGTCGCGCTGAACTGCGTCTACGGCAAAACAGACGTTACATATCTGCACCCGACGATTGACACCGTTGACATTACAGACGAGCATACACTGACGCTTACGTTTAAAAATGTCGGCGCTGACGGATTGTATCTGAGAGAGGACACAAAGCGGCTTGGAATAACAAACGGCGAGGTCGATATTTCTCTTGGCGATTTGACCGAGGAATTTACGGTGCGAATGGGCGGAAATGTCAATATGACCTCAAGCAATACCGGCAAGGGCACAACGCTCACCGTGACGGACGCGGAGCTTCAAGAGGACGGCAAAACCGTTATACTCACTATTGAGGAGGAAATGGCGGGCACAATCGCCGTTGACTGCTGCTACGGCAAATACTTTGTTCCTACGCTTACGGATAAGGCTACGGGCTGGTCGGTTTTGGCGTTCTATAACGTGATTGCCGATTGGGGTGACGCGGCTGTCGAGGTAACGGCACCCGTAACATATACGGCGGAGGACACCGCGCTTATATCCGAGGGCGCGATTACTACGGACGGCTTCTCAACGATAAGCGCCGATATAGCGGCGGACACAGCAAGCAGTGAATATATGTACCTTAACACATATTCGAGCGGAAACGCGTACCCGCTTATGAAATTCGATTTAACGGACATTGACACATCGGCGATACAGTCGGCAACGCTTCAAATATACACGAATGAAATAAACAAGGACAGAAACGGCGATATAACCATATCGGCTGTAGGCACGGATTGGACGAATGAGAACACATATTCCGATTATGCGGCAATATCCTCGGGCGCGGAGGCGATAAAGACATACGAGGGAGTAAACACCTCGGCAGTGTTCCCAACGAACAATTACTCCTCCATTGACGTGACGGATTATATCAAATCGCTTGAAAGCCCCGAAAAGGTCGCGTTCAGCGCGGCGGCAACACAGGCGGCGGTAGCGCTTATGTCGGGTGTTGGTTCCGACAACCCGCCGCAGCTTGTTATACAGTACGGCAAAAATGTGTCGCTCGCATACACCTCCGATGGTTCGCCGGTAAGCGGCGTAAAGGTTACAATATCGGGAACCGGTGCGACGCAGTATAATGCGGCAACATTTGAAACCGACTCACACGGCGTTGTAAACGCGGTTTTGACGGAGGGTACATATAAGGCGGTCACAACTGTCGGAGAGTATCTCGCGACGGAAAACAGATTTACTGTTTCGGACGATGATGTATCTCAAAACTATACCCTTACAAAGAACACACAAATTCCCGCGAGCATAACGCTTAGCGGCGGCGCGGAAACCGCGGCGGCGGGAGTTACAACGGAGGCATTTACTGCTGTTCTTTATGACACCGAGGGCGAAATAATACCCGACGGAGCCGTATGGTCGTGGGAGTGTGACAAAGACGCGACAGTTTCGGACGGCAAGGTTACAATTCCCTCGAATGCGGCGGCGGGCGACGTAATAACCCTTACCGTAACGGCAACCTTTAACGGCACAACGGTCAGCGCGGAGGCGCAAATCACGGTTATAGAGATTACAGATTACGAATTCGGCAGTGAATATGTTCTTGTAAAAGCCTTTGACCAGACGAATATGAGCGATGTTTCTGTCGGAAGCACCGGTATAAAGGCAAGCTCGACAGGCGGCAACTATAATTGTCTTATGCTTCGCAACAGCACAAGCGAAAACGCGGGCTACTATCCGTATACGTCAAGCTTTAAGGCGGACAACGACGCATATTACCTGTTCGCGGGTGCCGGCGGCAACGGCAGCGAGGTTATGACCTTGACGCTGCCGAGCACAATTAAGGCGGGAAAAACCATTAAGATAAAAATAGCAAAGCCGTCGGCTACCAATAACGGAAGCACAAACAGAACAGCCGATAACAACGCGCTTACGGTTGTTATCGGCTCCAAAACGCTTGATTTGCAAAACGGCTTCAATTTTGACGAATGGCAGACCGTGGAAATAGTAAGCGATACGGACGTTAGCGAAATAACCCTGAACCTTGGTAAGTGGTGCGCCGTGGCGATAGAGAGCATTTCAATAGACAGCTGACGATCGCCTTGTCATACCGACACCTTCGCGGCGGCGAATATAAGTGAAATTTGAGCGATTGAAAAGACCCCCAACCGATTTTTTGCGGCTGCGGGGTCTTATTGATTTTGCGCTTTATGATATTACCGCCTTTTGAATATACGCGCGTATTGCTGCTTTTAAAACCGCATCCGCAAACGCAAAAACATCCCGCGCCCCGCCGTTAAAGCAAAGCGCGGGATATTCCCCCGCCGCACGATTTAAACTCGCTCAAAAGTTTACAATTTAATCAATTCCGCCTTCTTTTTGTCAAATTCCTCTTGCGTTATAATGCCGCTGTCCAATAAAGATTTGTATTCCTTTATCATATTCAGACGCTCAAGGTCATTTTTAATTTCTGTTTGTTTTTCATTTTTTGGTTCGTTGACAACCGGCTTCGGTTTTTCCCTTCCGCATCCGCACGTTCCGACGTATGAAGCGTTTAAACTTCCGCAATGCGGGCATTTCCAACCGCCGGTCTTTATGGTTTTGTTGTCGCGGTAAGCATTATATTGCTCCTGATAAATTCTGCGCTCGCTGAGATTTGGTCTGGTGCAGGCGACAATGAGCGCGATAATTCCGAAGAAAAATCCCCACCAAAACCAATTTTCCTTATATCCCTTATTTTTGATCACAGTGTTTACGGCACACCCCCATGC
>JAJPXA010000088.1 GCA_021205715.1 Bacillota bacterium | reverse complement strand
TCCCGTTTCAACGAGTTCATTACATCGAAGCTTGTAACCGGCGCGGAGGACTGCTTAAAGCGTCACGGCGTTGCGGACGATGATATGAGCGTAGCGTGGGTTCCGGGCGCGTTTGAAATTCCCGTTATCGCGCAGAAAATGGCGGCAAGCGGAAAATATGACGCTGTAATCTGTGTCGGCGCGGTTATACGCGGCGCGACAAGCCATTATGACTATGTGTGCAATGAGGTTTCAAAGGGTATTGCGTCCGTATCGCTGAAAACAGGTGTTCCCGTACTGTTCGGCATACTCACAACGGACACAATCGAGCAGGCGATTGAGCGCGCCGGAACAAAGGCGGGCAATAAGGGTACGGACTGCGCAATGTCCGCGCTTGAGATGGTAAATCTGATGAAAAACATATAAAATCCGCATTGAAATCCGAGCAAAACCTGCTCGGATTTTCGCTTTTTTCGGGAATATTATCAAAAATACGCGCGTAAACCGCGAAAAATGTTAATTTGGTATTGATTTTTTCGAAGAAATCTGTTAAAATGTATATGTTTTTGCGGCGGCGCAAAAACAATGTAGAAAATGTAGTATGGTAGGAGGAAAGAATAATGGCACCACATAAAGGAACATTATTGTCTTACAGACCGGATATTAAGGTCTTGGACGCGACAATCCGCGACGGCGGATTGGTAAATAGCTTTTATTTCACGGATGAGTTTGTAAAAAAGCTCTATCAAACGAATATAAAAGCGGGAGTAGATTATATGGAATTTGGCTACAAGGCTTCAAAGGAGCTTTTTGATGTGGACAAATTCGGCAAATGGAAGTTTTGCGACGAGGACTCCATAAGAAGTATCGTCGGCGACAACGATTCCGATATGAAGATTTCCGTAATGGCGGACGTCGGCAGAACGGATTTGGAGCACGACATCCTTGACAAAAAGGACAGCGTTATCGATTTGGTGCGCGTAGCAACGTACATCAACACCATTCCGGCGGCAATCGATATGGCGGAATACTGCAAATCCAAGGGATATGAAACAAGCATAAACATTATGGCAATTTCCACATCAAGCGACAAGGACATAAAGCAGGCGCTTGAGCTTATCGGTCAGAGCGGCGTCGATATGATTTACATTGTCGACAGCTACGGCTCGATGTATCCGGAGCAGATTCGTGAGCTTGCGGATATGTACACCGAGGTCGGCGTAAAGTACAACAAGGCTATCGGTATTCACGCGCACAACAATCAGCAGATGGCGTTCGCGAACACCATTGAGGCGACCGCGCAGGGTGTAAGTATGCTTGACGCGACAATGAGCGGTATGGGCAGAGGCGCCGGAAACTGCGCCATGGAGGCTCTTATGGGATTTTTGAAAAATCCGAAGTATAAGATAAATCCGGTGCTGAGATTTGTGCAGGAGGAAATGCTCAAGCTTAAGCAGGAGGGTCTTGTATGGGGCTATGACGTTCCGTATCTTTTAACGGGTATTTTGAACGTGCATCCGCGCTCGGCGATTCAATGCATAAAGGAAAACAATACCGATTATTCGGAGTTTTATCAGGCATTGTGGGACAAGGAATGCTAAAATCCCGATGATTTAAACACTGAAATAACCGCGGCTTTTCAAAACCGCGGTTATTTTTTTGAAATTGTGATTTATTGACAAATTCTCTTTTTGAGAGTAAAATATGTAAAAAATCAACGGAGGCTTAATAAAATTGAAAACCAAGATTTTAAAGGAATTGGTAAAACCGATGGGGATGAAAAGGCTGTATTCTCTCCCCGCGGAGGAACTTATAGAGAACATAAAACCCGATTGGCGCATTGACGACGTGCCCGATTTTTTGTATAAAAGATTTGACGTTTCCAAGACGCTTACGGACGGCAGACCTGTTTTTAAAATCGCGCCCAAAGGCGGCGCGTCGGAAAAGGCGATTTTGTTTATTCACGGCGGCGGCGGTATGCTTTGTCCGACATTATTTCATTTTCACACCGCCGCGCGTTTGGTGAAAAACACGGGCGCGGCGCTGTATATGCCGTTTTATCCGTTGGCGCCCGAGCATACCTTGCCCGAGGCGTGCGCGTGGCTTGACAAGGTTTACGCGGATGTTATAAGCCGCGCCGGCGCGAAAAATATAACCGTTATAGGCGACAGCGCAGGGGTTTCTTTGAGCGTGAGTATGTGCGAGAGGAGCGCGGAAAAACCCGCGGGCGTGGTTATGATTTCGCCCGGCACCGGAATTGACAAAGAAGATGATGAAATGCGCAGGCTTGAAAAAAAGGACATCCTTATGTCGATAAGAATTTTGGGTATTATAAAAAAGTATTGGAGCGGCGGTATGTCCGCCTCCGATTCGGAATATAACAGCGCGTATACGGATTTTACGGATTTTCCGCCGATGCTTCTTTATTACGGCACGAACGAAATATTTTACGCGCATATAAACGACCTTATCGATAGGGTGCGCGCGTATG
The DNA here is from genome assembly GCA_021205715.1 of Bacillota bacterium. GTDB lineage: Bacteria > Bacillota > Clostridia > UBA1381 > UBA1381 > 12844. The sequence continues at coordinate 448 of JAJPXA010000088.1, read as the reverse complement.
ATATTCCGCTCGAAACGCACGAGGGGAAGGGTCTGTTTCACGATTGGGCGATTGTGGGTATGCTTCCGGAGGGCAAGCAGGCGCAGAACAGAATTTGCGAGTTTATCACGGGTGAAAAATAGGCAGTGCCGGCGCCGGCGCTGCCGTTGGGATTTTGCTTGACATTACGGGATGATTTTGCTATAATATTAAAAGTCGCCCGCGGCGTAGGTATGCGGCTGTGGCGGAATTGGCAGACGCGCCGGACTTAGGATCCGGTGGTTTTACCGTGCAGGTTCAACTCCTGTCAGCCGCACCAATATAATTACGACAGACGTTTTTTAGATAAGCGTCTGTTGTATTTTTTTACCTATTGCAGGAGTTGAACCCGAGCCTAACGGCTCGCCCTCGATGGTTTTGCTTCGCAAAACAACGGTTCAAATCCTGTCAGGCTCGGAAAAATTCCGTC
>JAJPXA010000204.1 GCA_021205715.1 Bacillota bacterium | reverse complement strand
AAATATCCTGGTTAATTCCGCTGACAGCCGCGCCAAGCTCCGATATTGTATCCACCGTATTGAAATCAAATATCGGCTGAAAATCCTCCGGCTCAAGGTAATCATTCGGGTCAATGCCGCACCTTGACAAGACTGAGTACGTCGTGCTTACGGTCACAGCGTCAACGAATTTAACTCTGATGTTATATCCATCATACCCCTCTAAAAAAGAATCCGCAACACTGTTGACAATATTTCTGCGATTATCTGACCAAGCCGCCAACGCCGACTTGTATGCCGCGTCGTGTACCATATTGAAAAGCATACTGCCGTCGGCTCCGTATTGCTCAAAAAACATAGCTTGCAGTGCGCTGTCGTATTCCTCCGAATATTCCCACAGCTTAAACGGGCGACCGCGTTCGCGTGTGCCGGTGTCCGATACATCAAACACATACCTCGTACCCTGTTCACCCGCAAGCATAATACCCTTTGAGCCGCGCTTAACATAGCGTCCCATCCGCTTATTCCATACGTCGTACTCGGCACAGGCTGTAGCGTCGGGTCGCTGCGAGTAAATCATAAGCTGTTCGTGATACGGGTACTTGTATAGCCGTGCCGCAGTCGTTAAGAACGCTGTCCAATTCTCGGAGCTTCGGGTGAGCGACAATGCGGTTTCGTCGGCTCTTGCGCGGAATTCTTGATAGTTCATAGGCATAGTTTTTTCCTCCTTTCAAAATTCTTGCAAGAAAAAAAGCGGCTCGTGTGAACCGCTTTGACTTAATGTAATTTCTGCCTTTTGTCAGTTTTTATTATTTCTGATATAAAATGTTGACCTGCCGCCGCCGCTTTTCGTAATTATACCGTCCGCACAGAGCTTTTTTAAATTTCTTTCAACGGTTGCCGCACTCAAAGACGGGCAAAGCTCCACTATATCACGCTTGGTAAATTTTCCGATTTTGCTGATAACGGCATTATATACCGTATCAAACGAGCTTTTTCCGACTAAATTCATCCTGTCGTTAAAATCTCGATATGCCGCTATAATCGTACCGAGCATATATTTAATAAACGGCAGGGGATTATCTGTTTCCTCGTGCCAACCGGCTTGCGACAGTTCAAGAGCATCATAATATTCGTCCTTGCTTTTCGCTATTTTTGCTTCCAAAGAAATATATTTTCCTATTTCATAGCCGGAACGATACAAAAGCAGCGTGGTAAGCAGGCGCGACATTCGCCCATTGCCGTCAATAAACGGATGAATACAGAGAAAATCGTGTATAAAAACGGGTATAACAATCAACGGGTCAACCTCGCCCGCACCTATAACTCTGTTAAATTCATCGCATATATCCCGCATTGCCATTGGTGTTTCATATGGTGCCAACGGAGTGAAAAGCGTATACATTTTTCCGTCGGCATCCGCGGCGCTTATATAATTTTGCACATCCTTGAATTGCCCACCGTGACTTGAACCTGTATGCTCAAACATAACCTTATGAAGCTGCAAGATATAATTCGGAGTAAGCGGTATATATTCAAAATTCTCGTGAATAAGTCGGAGCGCATCTCTGTATCCCGAAATTTCTTTTTCATCACGGTTTCGAGGAGTTGTTTTTTCGTCCATAAGCTGCCTAAGACGAGTTTTTGTTGTGCGGATGCCCTCAATTGAATTAGAGCTTTCGGTGCTTTGAATTTTTGCAATTTCCATCAAGCTGTTAAGCTCATCGGGTCTTTGCTTGAGATATATCGACTGCTTGCCTTTCTCCTCGTGAATGGCAGATAAGTAGTTCACAATCTCCACATCCCATTTTATATCTTTGAGATTTTCATAATTAAATCGACGCATTCGCCTCATTCCTTTCTTATTCTCATCAATTATACCACGTTTGACGAGAATAGTCAATCGTTGATGAGATAATATTTTCTGCGTTTGGTAAAAATATTTGCTTAATAACCGCAATCTATAGATGCTTTTTTTCAAAATTCTTGCAAAGAAAAAAGCGGCTCGTGTGAACCGCTTTAATTCTTTTAATACCATTAGATTTTTCAGATGACATTCCTGACATCGCTTTCAACGATATTAAACCGCAGAAATTCGGGAATGGCTTCCCGCAGTGCCTGCTGCTTTGGCATATCTGACTTAACCGCTTGGCAAAGCGCAAGAACACTTGCCGGATAAATAGTTTCAGCGAGCCTATATTTCCGCAAGTCGTTGTAATCCTCGCACAGCGCAATATCATTTTCGCGGCTGATATAGTCAAGCATTGCCAACAGATACAGGCATTCGGGATACCATTTTCTTTCATAGTAAGTCCGTATATCATCATTTTCGAGCGTTTCAATCAAAAAATCAATATCGCCTAAATTTTTAAGTCTATGGCAGACATTGCTCTTGAATAATTCAAATGAACAACGAGTGTCGGAACGGTTTTCAGTGAGTTTGCTCATATTTTCCTCCGTAAATTCATCAATAATTAAAATCGGGAAATTTCTCCATCTCGTCAAATTCCTCATCCGACATCCGTTCAAGCTTCGTGAGGAGCGAATCTGACATCTCGGCAAGCTCTGTTTCGTCTTTTTCAAGATACTGCTGCATTACCGTGATAGAATCCATTGTTCCGATTCTTGTGTTCTTCTGATAGATACACAAAAGGTTCATTTCGTCGTGTGTTAAAAGTATCATTTTCTACATCTCCATTTCTTTGTTTTTAGGTCTATCCTAGTCCTGCTGTGGCGGCAGAGGACGATTTAACTTTGCAAGAAGCGACAGCTTTTCAGCCTTTGCCGATTTCTGCTCGGCAATTTCCCGCTTTGTTGCGTTCGCGAGGTCAAGCACTGAAATCGACTTACCGGCTTTCACATCGCTTTCAAGCTCCGCCACACTCTTATTATCGCCATTATTTACGATTCCGTCAATCATGTCGTAGTCGTCCTCAAGGGATATTTCCGCAT
>JAJPXA010000157.1 GCA_021205715.1 Bacillota bacterium | reverse complement strand
TTTATAAGTTAATCTCGGGGGAGATTACGAAGGGAAGATCTCGATGAATAATAACAAAAAGGCTCGAAAGCTTCTTGCGGCAATAGTCATTGCGCTGCTTACCGCGGGAGCGTCAAGCGTTGCGCTTGCGGACAGCGCGTCAATATCGGAATATGACGCGTTCGATCAGGGCGTCGCGCTGTACGAACAAATTCAAAACGTTACGGTTGAGGTGCCCGGTCAGCTCGTCGCCGCGGGATATGACGAAACCTTTGTAAAATCCGTTGTGCTCGGATATGCCAATCTTGACGAGTACGGCGATGAGCTGTACAGCGAGTACATATCAAAGCAGGATTTTATGAATATTCTGTATAAAACCGTTATAAGCTGCAACTCGGATTTCGTTATGACCGAAGACGAGGCGGAACAGGTTTTAAGCGAGTATTTTAACGACGCTTATTTGAAGGACGAAAACAGAATATCATACGCGTTTATGCTGAAATCTGGCATTATAGACGAAAGCGTCAACCCCACAGAGGAAATGAATTGGGAAGAGTGCGCGGACTATGTAACCAAGGTCAGAGAATATTTCACAAGCGGCGAAACGTTTGAAATCGGCGGCGGTGAGATAACCATCGGCTCGCATATAGACACGGTTACGGACGCGTTCGGAAATCCGAACCGAATCGACGAAAGCGGCTACGGCTTTGATTGGTATGTGTATAACGCGGATTACGGCGACTATTTTATGGTCGGCGTTTACGGCGACAGAATATGCGCGTTTTTCAGCAACAGCGAGAATTTCTTGTATAACGGCGTTTCAAGCGGCGATGATTTCGCCCTCGCCGCGCAGAATGTTGCCGAGTGCGTGACGGTGTTCGTCGACGACGACGGCAAAGTGGACGCGGTTTTGTATAACCCGTTTGCGGAATCGGACGACAGCTCGGCAAGCGCGAAAAAAGCAAAGTCATATGAGCTTTTGGATATGATAAACGCGCTCCGATATAAAAATTCAAGCGGCATATACACTTTCAGCGACGCGCTTAACAGCGAGGCGTTCTTGGCGTCGACAAACGCTCAAACCTCGGAGGAGCAGAGCAACGTATACGAGGACAGCGGAAATGATATTTTCACAATCTATAAAAACCTGCTGTCATCGGATGAAACCGATATAGTATCGGCACCGTCGAACACGGCGCAGGCGATAGGCATAAATACATCCGTCGACAAGGAAAGCGGCGAGCTGGTTGTTCAAGCCGTAACAAACACTAATATTGTGGCGGGAATCCCCGCCGTGACCGAGGTCAGCACGGACGCTGACGAATCCGAGGAGGAATTGACCGCTCCGGAGGAGATAACGACTCCGATTATCCTTTCGCCGTCGGCGGAGGTTGCGTATGACGGAACGGAGGACATCGTAATCGAGCTTGCGATGCAGGCGGCGCTCGATTATCATATCGAGGTGTTCGATTACGAAAGCGATGAGTACATAGTAAACAAATACGTTACAACGGACGAAACGACATTCACCCTTCCGGCAGAGCTTTTCACCAAGGGCAGAGATTATGAGATAATCGTAAGCTCGCTCGCGGAGGACGGCAGCTCGTTAAGCTCCGACCCCGTTTTGATAAGCTACGGCTCGGAGTACAATACCGGCGTTACAATAACGTCGCCGACCGCTTCTATGACTACCGAGGAGGACGTTATAGAGGTCGCGTGGGAAAGCGAAATATATTCCGATTTCTACGTTGATTTGTATAACCAGGACGGCGAGCTTATAGTAAGCCAGGTGGTTGAAGGGGAGAACAGCGTGTCGATAAAGGGCGTTGACCCCGGAAATTATTATTTGTACATAACGGCTTTAAGACGCGGAACGATAATCGAAAAGGCTCAGGATTATGTTGAGTTTACGGTTTTGCAGCCGGAGCCGGTTATAAATGAGATAATTCTCGACGAGGATGAGGTTTACAACTTTGTCTATGAGGATGAGCAGCTCGGAGTACTCTATTTCTACGACCAGGAGCTTGTTGACGTAGAGGAAAACGGCGAAACGGTAACAAAGAAAAAGATTATTCAAAAGCAGGTTAAGGCTACAAAGGGTTATAAGCAGCTTGCGAATATGATAACATACAAGCCGGTGTCAACAACAGGCTCGCCGTTTATAAGCAGCACGCAGTCGACCGAAACAGGCAACGCTATCGTTGCGGAGGCTGAAAAATACCTGGGTGTGTCCTACGTATGGGGCGGAACGTCGCCGTCGGGATTTGACTGCTCGGGACTTGTTCAATACGTATGCGCGTCTTTGGGAATAGATGTTGACAGAGTTGCGGAGGATCAGTTTACAAACGGCTACGCGGTAACAAAGGATGAGCTTATGCCGGGCGATTTGGTGTTCTTTGAAAACAACGGATATATTCATCACGTAGGTATTTACGTGGGCAACGGAATGATGATTCACGCGCCGCATACCGGTGATGTTGTAAGATACACCTCTATCGAGAGCGAGTATTATCAAAGTCAATACGCGGGTGCGAGAAGAGTATATTGATATACTGAAGGGGAAAAATATGAAAATTGCAGTTAAAGCGTGTACGAGCGCAAAATATCGCAGAAAAAACACAATATTTTTGATAATAGGAATGTTGGTTTCGATTGTCGGCATAGTAATGATGATTTACAGCCTTATAAACTCAAACTGGTTATTTGCGGCAAGCTATTTTATAGCGTTGATTTTGCTTATAACATATATGTCGATACGTTTTTGCGCCGCGTACACAACGTACCTTGCAACGGACAGGGAGAATATTTATATGAAAACCTGGAGCAATAATTTTCTTCCTTACGACGTTGACAACAAAATAAAAATATTGTCGGAATTTATTCCCGCGCGGACGAAGCTTATAGAAATACCGATAAGCGATATATCGGAAATTATTGTAGGCACGAAAAATTT
>JAJPXA010000258.1 GCA_021205715.1 Bacillota bacterium | reverse complement strand
TGATGGCGAGGTTTTCTAAAAAAATGTGTAACACATCATTGACAAACCTACACGCGCGGGGATTTTTTAATTTGACGGGTTTTTCGGGGGATTTGCAAAATAATTTTTCGCCCTAACTGCACTTTTAATTTTTCTTACCTATCTCATACATCGCCGTCACCTTCTTCCGATATTTCAATCAAAAAATCCGCTATTTTAACCTTTAACTCATTTGCAATCCTTTCTAAAATATCTATCGTCGGATTTGCCGTACCGCGTTCTATTCGCCCGTAATAGTATGCGCTTATGTATATTTCATTAGCAAAATCTTCCTGCGACCTGTTACTTTTTGTACGCAACCTCCTAATGTTTCTCCCTATAGTTTCTTTTGTAGACATTTTTCTCCACCCTTTCGGTTTTGTCTAATTATATAGGCAAATGTCGTAATTTTTAAGAAACTATAGCTGGGATTGGATTTTGTTATTGTAATTTTAAATTGCTCGTAACACAGGTGTAATATAACGGCTGAGAATGAAGTAAAGTGGAACGATTAAATCCCGATTTTCGGCATTTAGGTAAAAGTATATTACTTCGTAAGTTATGCACTTCGAAAACATAGATTTTATGCGGTTTATTTGTGTTCTAAATTTCCACTTTTGAAGTATTTAACGATAAAAATGTTGTATTAAAATAGCATACCGTCACCACTTGAAACCCCATTTTCAAGGTTGGACATCAAATACATTACTTCACTTTCAAGCTCCGAGAGCATAGCGTTTATGCGGCAAAAAAACGCTCTAAATGCTGACACATACACCAAAAAAGGCGGCAATCCGAAAACCTCACGGATAGCCGTCCTTTTGAGATGCAAATGTTTTGAACCGCCGTTCTTGTTCCCTAAATCCTCCACCACCGCAATAAACGTGTGACACAGTGCTTTTTGAATAATTTTTTTAATTCTGCTCGGCAGACGCTATATATAAAACTCTACTTTGCTGTCTTATATAGAGTATCTGTCGTTTGCTTTTTACACCCTGTTTGTCGGTAAATGGTAATAGTTTTCAATACTTCCTTATTACCATTTGCCTTAAGGCGGGGGATTTTTTTGTTGCCAATCCGTTGTAAATATGTTAAAATAGCATTATTGACGGAGAAAGGGAAGATAGATATGATTTTGCTTAACGGTTCCGGCTTGGAAAAGGTGTTTTCCGGCGAAACTCTGTTCGATAATGTGTCGTTCAGCGTTGACAGTGCGGACAAGATTGGATTTGTCGGAGTAAACGGCGCCGGAAAATCGACGCTTTTTAAGATACTCACGGGCGAGATTGAGAGCGACGGCGGCGAGGTGTTTAAAAATAAGGACGTGAAAATAGGCTGCCTCGACCAATACGCGCTTATGGGCAGCCGCCGCACGATTTGGCAGGAAATGCTGACGGTTTTCGACGATGTTACAGCTATGGAAAACGAGCTTGAGGATATACGCCGCGATATTGAACGCAAAAACGGCGATTTAGAAAGGCTTGTCGCACGGCAGACGGAGCTTCAGGATAAGTTTTCGGAAAGCGGCGGATTTTATTATAAGTCGAAAATACGCGGCGCGCTTTTGGGCTTGGGTTTTTCGGAGGATGATTTTGACCTTGACGTAAGCAAGCTCTCGGGGGGACAGAAAACGAGAGTGGAGCTTGGCAAGCTGCTGTTATCGGATGCGAATCTGCTGCTTTTGGACGAGCCTACAAACCATTTGGATATAAAATCGGTCGAGTGGCTCGAGGAGTTTTTAAAGGGGTATAACGGCGCGTTTATCGTAATATCGCACGACAGATATTTTCTTGACCGCGTGACGAACAAGACCTTTGAAATGCGCCGCGGCAAGCTGCGCGTATATAACGGCAATTACACGAAATACACCGAGCTTGCGGAGGTGGAAAGGAAAACCGAGGAGCGCAGCTATGAGAATACGATGCGCGAGATAAAGCGACTTGAGGCGGTTGTCGAGCAGCAGCGGCGGTGGAACCGTGAGAAGAATATCAAGACCGCCGAAAGCAAAATGAAGGTCATTGACCGCCTGGAAAAGGAGCTGACCGCGCCTGACGCAAAAAATGAAGAGATGGATTTCCGCTTTAAGGCAATCGCGGGCGGCGGACAGGAGGTGCTTGTGACCGAGGGGTTGAGCAAGGCGTTTGACGGCGAGCCGCTTTTTAAAAACGCGGATGTGTTTATAAAAAAGGGCGAGCGGGTGTTTTTGACGGGCGCTAACGGCTGCGGAAAAACCACGTTTTTAAAGATAGTGACGGGGCAGTACGAGCCGAGCGCGGGTACGTGCAAGGTTGGCGCGAATATTGAGATAGGCTATTACGACCAGCTTCAGGAAAACCTTAATATGAATAACACCGTGCTTGACGAGCTTTACGACGAGTACCCGAATATGACGATAACCGAGCTTCGAAACGCGCTCGCGGTGTTTTTGTTTCGCGGCGAGGATGTCTTTAAGAGCATATCGTCGCTCTCGGGCGGCGAGCGGGCGAGGGTGGAGCTTGCTAAGCTGATGCTGAAGAAAAACAATTTTCTGATAATGGACGAGCCGACGAACCACCTTGATATCGAGTCGCGCGAGGCGCTTGAACGCGCGCTTGACGGCTACGACGGCACGATGCTTATGGTGTCGCACGACAGATATTTCATAAACAAGCTTGCCGACAGGATTTTGTATATGACGCCCGACGGCATTGAAAGCCATATCGGAAATTACGACGATTACGCGGCGGCATCGGCGGTTACGGTTGAGCCGAAAAAGAAGCCGTCCGAAAATAAGCTGAGCTACCAGGAGAAAAAGCGCGCCGAGGCGCAAAAGCGCAAGGTTTTAAACCGCTTTAACAAGGTCGAGCAGGAAATTGCGGAGCTTGAGGATGCGGTTAAGGCAAAGGAGAGCGAGCTTGAGGCGCCCGAGGTTGCGAC
>JAJPXA010000121.1 GCA_021205715.1 Bacillota bacterium | reverse complement strand
AGCCTTATTTGTGTATAGCTTAAACAGGCAATGTTTGTCTGTAAATTTTTTTGCTATTGCAATAAATTATTGTTTTTTTGCCGTTATAGATGTATAATTGTAATGTAAATAACAAAAACCTCAAGGAGGAAGTCATTTTGAAAAAAGCAGCAACACACATCAACAATACGGTTGACCTTGCGGTATTTGCGGGGCAGTCGAATATGTCCGGCAGAGGAGATGCGAACCTTGCCGCAGTATGCAATGTCAATGCGGGATTTGAATATAAGGCGGTAAGCAATCCCGAAGCACTTACGGCGGTTACGGAGCCGTTTGGTCTCGGCGAGGATAAGGATGGCGCGATAAGCGACCTCAAGCCGGACGGAGTTACAAAGCGCAGCGGAAGTATGGTCAGCGCCGCCGTTGATGAATATTACAATCAAACCGACAGACAGCTTGTCGCGGTTTCCGCGTCGATAGGCGGCAGCCGCACGTCCGAATGGCTGAACAATTACATAACCGACGCAGCTGAAAGGCTTGACGCGGCAAAGGCATTTTTGACGGAGAACGGAATAACTGTAGGCAGGGTGTTTGTTGTATGGTGTCAGGGCGAAAGCGATGCCGACGATAAATTAAGCGCGGACGCGTATAAGGCAAACACAAAAAATATTTTTAACGCATTCAAGGCGCACGGAGCGCAGAAATGCTTTATCGTTCAAATAGGTCATTACAACTATATTGATTATTCGGTAACGGCAGCCGGTCTTACGGGCAAGGAATGGGACGAGTATTACGGAATTATACGCAGTGCGCAAGCCGAGCTTTGCAAATCGGATGATGATTTTATACTGACGGGCAGCTTTGAGCCGTATATTAACGATATGAAAGACCAATATCATTATAACCAAAAAGCATATAATGAGGTTGGCAGAACCGTAGGCGAAAGTATAGGGAAATATTATAAAAATACAAAAGGAGCACAAAAATGATACGATTATTTGACCGGCACTGCGTGAGAGAGGTGCGCGAGCTGGACGGGATGTGGAGTTTTAGAGCCTGCGGCAAGGAATATAGTCTGCCCGTTCCGTCCTGCTGGGAACAGCACCCCGATTTTGTAAATTACAGAGGAAAGGGTACTTATACGAAAAATGTATACATAACGCGCTCGGGCAATGTACGCCTTGAATTTAAGGGCGTGAGCCATACGGTGGACGTGTATTTTGACGGCGAAAAAATCGCTCATCACTATAATGCGTTCACGCCGTTTTCGGCGGTTGTTAGGGATGTCCCAAATGGTGAGCATGAAATAAAGGTTGAGGTAGACAATACATTTGGTGAACACAGTGCCCTGCATATTCCCAACGATTACTATACATACGGCGGGATTACAAGACCGGTCGCCATGGAGAATATCGCGGATGTGTACATAAAAAGCGTTCATTTCACGCCGTATATGAAAAGCGGGAAATGGAACGCCAAAATTGAAGTGAATATCGCCAATCTTTCGGATAATTCAATCAATGTCAGCGTAAAAAGCACGCTTGCGGATGTTGAAATGAGCGGCGAGATAAGCGTCGGCGAGAATGCGACAGCGGTATTTGAGCGTGAATTTGATACCGTTAAAGCGTGGTCAAACGCGGAACCGAATTTGTATATGCTAAATACGGTGCTTTCCGTAAACGGAGCGGAAACGGACGATTTATTGGAGCGGGTTGGTTTTCGCACCGTTGAGGTTAGGGACACTAAAATATATTTAAATGGCGAGCCTATCTATCTCAAAGGCTTTAACCGCCACGAGGATTACGCGGTTGACGGCTGCGCGGTCAGCTTACAGCATATGGTGCAGGATTTGGATTTAATGCGGGATATGAATGCGAACGCGGTGCGGACGTGCCATTATCCGAACGACGAACGTTTTCTTGACCTTTGCGACGAGCGCGGAATGCTCGTATGGGAGGAAAATCACGCGCGGGGTTTGCTTTTGGAGGATATGCAAAACCCGAATTTTGAGCGTCAATGTGAGGACTGCATAGAAGAGATGATTGACAATCACTATAATCACCCGTCAATCGTCATATGGGGTATTCTGAATGAATGCGCCTCGGAAACCGAGGCGGGCAGACGGATGTATAAAAAGCAGTATGAGCAAATAAAGTCAATGGATTTGACGCGCCCGACAACCTCCGCGACCTGCCGGCATTTTACGGATATTTGTCTTGATTTGCCCGATGTGGTATCATTCAATATGTATTCCGGCTGGTATCAAGACTGCCCGATTGACGAGCGTAACAATCAAGAAATAGAGTGGATACAAAAATCCGGCGGGGACAATAAGCCGATAATAGTAAGCGAGCTTGGTGCCGCGGCAATTTACGGTTACCGCGACAGAACGCGGTGCAAGTGGAGCGAGGAACGGCAGGCGGATATAATACGCAAGAATCTTGAGGTGTATATGAACGACAGCCGCATAACCGGCGTGTTTATATGGCAGCTTGCGGACTGCCGCGTAACGGAGGAGGGCGAATGGTTCGCCACCCGTGCGAGATGCCATAACAACAAGGGCGTATTGGACGAATACCGCCGCCCCAAAACAGCGTATGACACAGTGAAGGAAATGTTTGGAAAATACGAAGAATAAAAATGCGATTGTTAAAAAAAAGAAAATAACGAAAAGCACACGGCGCGCGTTTTGCAATTCGGCGAGGGCAATTTCCTGCGCGGCTTTGTCGATTGGATGGTTGATAAAAGCTATCTTTGCAGATTGTTTAAAAGGGAAATGGGGCTGACGGTGTTTGATTACCTCGCCCACGTAAGAGTTTGAAAAGGCATGCGGTATGCTTTTAGAGGGTGGTATGTCGGTCACTGAAACAGCTATGCAATGCGGCTTTTCAAGCTCGTCCTATTTTAGCAGTGTTTTCAAGAAAATCATCGGCACAACGCCGCTGAAATTCCGTTCCGAAA
>JAJPXA010000239.1 GCA_021205715.1 Bacillota bacterium | reverse complement strand
CCTCCCCTACTAGGGGAAGTGTCGTTTGCGAAGCCTTTCGACTTTGCACCGCAAAGTCGAGGGGACGGAGGGGTTTTCAACGCGAAGCGTTACCCACCTAAACCCAAATTTACATTAAATCATTGAAAAGCCGTCGAAATTATGTTATACTTCATATATGACTTGAAATAAAGGACGGGATTGGTATGCTTCACCATTATTGGGTAAGATTTCTCGCGGTAATACAGCACGGAGTGCGGTACTTATCCGCGTTTGCAAAATGGATATGGTTTGCGGGAATAACCGGCGCCGTGGGCGGATTTGTCGGTATGTTTTTCCACATTTTCGTCGAATGGGCAACAAACACGCGCGAAGCGGTGCCGCAGCTCATATATTTCCTCCCGCTTGCGGGACTTATAATCGTCGCGCTGTATAACGGATTTGTTTCATACGAGGATAACGGCACGGATATGGTGGTAAAATACGCGGGACGCTCGGGCAAAAAGGTTCCGTTTATAATAGCGCCTCTGATTTTCATATCTACGGTTCTGACTCATCTTTGCGGCGGAAGTGCGGGACGCGAGGGCGCGGCATTGCAGCTCGGCGGCAGCATAGGCACCCAAATAGGCATATGGCGCGGCGCGAAGGACGAGGAAATGCGTATCTACATAATGTGCGGAATGAGCGCGCTGTTTTCGGCGCTGTTCGGAACGCCGATAACGGCTCTGTTTTTCGCGATGGAAGTATCGATTGTCGGCTCAATGGTATATTCGGCGTTGATACCCTGTATGGTTTCCTCATTTGTCGCCTACGGCATAACCCGCTTTAACGAAATAGAGCCGACGCGCTTTATTCTTTCCTCGGTTCCGGAATTTACGGCGGGAAATATTTTCTCAATGGCGCTTTTGGCGGCTATGTGCGCCGTTTTAAGCATCGTTTTCTGCTTTTTGCTTAAACGCTCGCATAAAATTATGGGACTTATAAAAAACGAGTATCTGCGAATCGTAATCGGCGCGGCACTTATAATCGCTATGACGCTTGCCGTCGGAAACGGCGATTACAACGGCTCCGGTATGGACGTGATAAAGCGCGCGACGGAGGGCGACGCGGTACCGTACGCGTTCCTGCTGAAAATGATATTCACCGCCGTGACGATAGGCGCCGGCTATAAGGGCGGCGAAATAGTGCCGACGCTTTTTGTCGGCGCGACCTTCGGCTGTTTCGCGGGCGGTCTTATCGGATTTGACCCGTGTATGGGCGCGGCGATAGGTATGGCGACAATGTTCTGCGGCGTTTTGAACTGCCCGATTGCCTCGATTTTTTTAAGCATAGAGCTATTCGGCGCGGAGGGAATTATGTATTTTGTCCCCGCAGTTATCATAAGCTATATGCTTTCGGGCTATTACGGCTTGTACGACACGCAAAAATTCGTGTATTCAAAGCTGCGTCCGCAGGAGATAGACAAATAACGCGTATTCGCGAAATTCGCCCGCGCGGCGAAAATTTTAACATAAATTCGGGAGCGGTATCGAAATGAAAAGTGTTTTAATCGGAATGTCCGGCGGCGTCGACTCGTCCGTCGCGGCGGCTTTGCTGAAGGAGCAAGGATATAACGTAATAGGCGCGTCAATGAATTTGTGGTCGGAATCGGTTCTTGACGACGCAAAAAAGGTATGCGATTTTTTGGATATAGAGTTCCGCGCGTTGGACTTTCGCGCGATGTTTCGCGACAAAGTGGTGGAATATTTTGTAAATTCCTATGAAAGCGGTCAAACTCCCAACCCCTGCGTGGTATGCAACAAATACCTGAAATTCGGCGCGATGCTCGATTACGCGCTCGATAACGGCATCGATTACATTGCCACCGGACATTACGCGAAAATCACAAAAAACGAGAACGGCATATATGAGCTTAAAACCTCGGACGCGGCGAAAAAGGATCAAACCTATTTTCTCTACAATCTGACCCAGCATCAGCTTTCGCACACGCTTATGCCGCTCGGCGAATACAACAAGAGCGAGGTGCGCGCTGTCGCGGCAAAGCTCAGCTTGCCCGCGGCAAACAAGCCCGACAGCGAGGACATATGCTTCGTCGAGGATGGCGATTACGCGGGCTTCATACGCGCCTACAGCGGCAAGCCCCCCGTGCCGGGCGATATTAAGGACACCCTCGGCAACGTGATAGGCAAACATAACGGTCTTATATACTATACCATAGGTCAGCGCAAGGGCATCGGCGCCTACGGAAGACCGATGTTTGTTATGAGCATCGACCCAAATGAAAACTCGATAACCCTCGGCGAAAAGGGTATGGAATTTTCGGACAGCCTTACCGCCGAAAATTTAAATTTTATATCGGGTGTGTTTCCGACAGAGCCTATGGAAGTGCAGGTAAAAATACGCTGTCAATCCCAACCCGTGCCGGCGGTACTGTATCCCGACGGCGATACCGTAAAAGCGGTTTTTAAAGAACCGCAAAGAGCCGTAACCCCCGGACAGTCGGCTGTCTTCTACACCGGCGCCGCCCTCCTCGGCGGCGGAACTATAGTATAATAAAAAAACAGGCTTTCGCCTGTTTTTTTATTACATATTTTTAGCCGCGCTGAGCGGTTCCATACTTTTCAAATCCCAAATAAAGGCTTTTACCTCATCTCCGCTTTGATAATCAAACGCAAGATTGCTTTCCGACGTCATTGTCTTTATCTGCACGCTTACAAGCGCGCCGCCGCTGTACACCGAAAGTATAACAACCGTGTTTTCCCCGTCGGCATCGGACGTGTTTCGTACAAACTCAACATAAGCCGTTTCTCCGTTATCATCCAAAACAATATCGTCTATCGTATACGGCATATCGCTGTCCGTATCCGTTTGCGGAGCGGCGGTTGACGAAATATCATTCCCGCCGTCGTTATCGTCATTGTTATCATCGTTTGCCGGATCCTCATCCGTATCGTCGGTCGCCGCCGTCGTTATTGTTTGCGACGCGCTGTCGCCTATACCCTCCTCGTTTACGGCGCATATTTTAATTTCATATTCCACGCCGCTTTCCAAACCGGTAATTGTATATGTAGATACTTCCGTATCGGTAATATTGACCGATGTGCAGACGCCGTCGGATGTGCGGGTGCAGTATATTACATACTCCGTTATCTCGCTGCCTCCGTTATCGTCCGGTGCGCTCCACTCAACCGTCACCGACGTTTCGGTTATATCGGACACCGTCAAATACGGAGCTGACGGCACCGTTACCGTCGGACTCGCCGTTGCGGTCGCAGTCGGACTTGCAGTCGCCGTTGCAGTTGCCGTTGCGGTCGGACTTGCCGTTTCCTCCGCGTTATATATCCACGTCGCCGACGTGAAAATTTCATTGCCGTCATCGGCGGTTATCGCGTTTTCGCTTTCATAGCCGTCAAAATACACATTCTCAAGCGCGTAACAGCCGTAAAACGCTCGATCCCCCACCTGCGTGAGCGTCTTGGGGATTTCGATATCCGTCATATCGATACAGTAATAAAACGCGCCCGTGCCAATCCCCGTAACCGCGACATCTTCTATCACACTCGGCACGGTAACCGTGCCCGACACATCGGTGTCACATTCGGTAACCGTACCCGTAGCGGTATCGAAATACAAATCACCGTATTGAACCACCGTGTCCGCGTCCGAAAGCGTCGGCTTAAACGAAATCGAATCGTCATATTCCCACCAATACATTAGGTCCTTATCGCCGCTCGTGTCCTTATAATCAATTGTATAATAATTAAGCGCGTCAATCAAATCCGAGCCCTCGTAATCTCCGACGGTGACGGTTTCCGCTATCTCTGTACCGGAAAATTCATAATTGCCGCTTTGCGAATAACCGCTTAAAGTATAAGCCGATACATCCGAAGCGCTTGAATTTTCCCAATAAGTATTCGATATTTTCGCCGCGTTTGCGCCTGCGGTGCCGCCCAAATACAGGTAATACGACGATGACGTTCCCTCGCCGGATGAATAATAAGCCGTAACCGCAAACTCGTTGGAGCTTACGCAGTTTTTGACCGTGCCCTCGTTCACGCCGACGCAGCCGCCGATATACTCATAAGCGTAAGTCATAATTTCGGAAGATATATCGGCGTAAGATGAGCAGTTTATTATATCGCCGTCGTTATAGGCGCAGATTCCGCCCGCGTATAAGCAATCATATTTGCCCGCGCTTATATCTCCGTCGGCATAGCAGTTTATAATACTGCCCGCGTTATAGCCGCATATGCCGGCCGCGCAGTATTCGCTCGTTACAGCCATATCCTCAAGCCGAACGTTTTTAACCGTACCCTCCGAGCCGATACGCGCGAAAAACGCCGCAAAATCAAACACGCGGCTGTTGGTCAAATTCGACACCGTATGATTGCCGCCGTCAAACGTCCCGTCAAAATACGGAGTGTAATCGTCATATAAATATATATCATAGCCTATGGGAAGCCAATCTATACCGTCAAGGTTAATATCCTCGGTAAGCGTCACGGTCTTGTATGTAAAATCATCCACACCGCTGCTTACCAGCTCCGCGACGTCCAAAAGCTCTTCCGCACTGTCAATCTCGTATGAGGTTTCATCGCTGTCGTACCAATCGCCTATACCGTAAACCACGACCTCGCACTCATCCGAAACATACCCGCTTGACGCGGTAATCGTTGCCGTGCCCTCCGATTTCGCGGTCACAACTCCATCCTCGTCAACCTCGGCTATGCTCGTATCGGACGATGTCCAGGCAATATCCGCGCCGTCCGTATATGTATCGGCGCTCAGCTCTATCTCGCCGCCCTCGGCGGTTTCGGCGTGGTGAGTGTCTATCAAAATCCCGTCAAACACAAAATCCGCCGTAAGCCTTGCCTTATCGCCATAATATTCGGTTTCGCTGTAGTCAACCCTCTCGGCGTTGTATTTTAACAACAGCTCCGCCTGCTCGCGCGTTATATCCTCGCTGTACGACAATATATTCGCGATACACGCCGCTATATGCGGCGAAGCCATCGACGTGCCCGTATCTTTTGCATAATACGCATTGTTGCCCGATTTGTAATATGATGAATAAATCGAAGAGCCGGGCGCGGAAATATCCACTCCGAAGCCGTAATTCGAATAATACGCGAGGCTGTCCGATGTGTCAAGCGCGGCAACCGCTATTGCGTCCGAAACATTCGCGGGCGATGAGTTTTCCACGTTTATCGTGGCATTGCCCGCCGCGGCAACAACCGTTACACCCTCGCTTATTGCTTTGTTGACATATGCGGTGGTGCTTATGCTTGAATAAAGCACATTCACTCCGAGGCTCATATTTATAACATCGGCGCCGTAATTTATCGCCCGCGTTATTCCGCTGTTAAGCGACGAAATTGACATACTGCCGCTGCTGCTCATTATCTTAATCGGCATAATCTGCACATTCGACAAAGTTCCGTCGGCTATAATTCCGCATACGTGCGTGCCGTGCGGAACTTTATTGTCCAACATATCGCTCGCCGTGTTTGTGTTCGTGCAAATATTATAGGGATTCACTATTCTGTCCGCAAACAATTCGTGGTTTATATTCGCGCCGCTGTCGATAACGGCGACAATAAGATTCGGCAAATCCTTATCGGCAAGAAACTCATTCTGATAATCGCGCAAGCCGATATAGTCCGATCCGTAGCCCCACAACAGCGGAGTCGCGCTCGGAACCTCCGCCGTGTCCTCAACCGTTATCTCGATATCCTCCTCGGCATCGGCGCATTCGTCTACTGCGGCGCTTTCGTCAATATCGCCGCAAAGCTCTATATCTCTGTCAAACTCGACGCTGTCCACCGAGGACATATTTTTATAAATCTCATACGCCGCGCGGCACTCCTCGTCCGAATCATACTGAATAATCAGCGTATTGAAATAACCCTTTACAACCGATGACGCGCCGTAATAAGGAACATCCGCCTCGGTCATAACAATCAAGCGGTTATACGGATTCTCTTCATCCTTTTCCTCATCCAAAGAAAACAGAGAAATCCCCTCGTCCTCGCTCTGCGTAACATCACTCACATATTCAATAAAGGCGTCCGCGTCGCCATTCGCGTCATATACCTTTGTGCCGCTCTCGGAAAGCGCGGTTTTAGGCACAACAAGAGCCGCAACCGTAGTTACGGTAAGTATAAAAGCCGTTAGTTTCTTTCGCACCGTTCATCACTCCGTTCTCAAATGACAAACCCCCGAATTATTTTTCCAAGATTTTTCTGTCCTCGTCAAGAATCAGCCAGCTGTTTTGAGCCGACGGATTTATCCATAAATTACGTTTCCTTATATTTTCAGGCAGTCTTTGATACCTGTATTTTGACACCTTAAGCGCTTTTCCGCCGGTAAATGTGTTTTTGAAATTCAAAAACTCAATCATATTCGTAAACACGGGCACAAATTCAAATTTTTCGTTCTTCATCGCCAAAAAAGTCGGGTATCCCTCGTTTTGAATATCCTCGTCCGACGGCTCGCCGTCATCCCTTACCGCCAAAAGCAGCTCGCTTTCCTTAAGCTCGCAAAGAGCGTCGTCATAAAGCTCCTCATCGGCAATCTGTATGCTCTTTATGCGCTTGAGCCACAGCTCGGGCGCGACGTTATTGAGCTGCACCTTCTGCGTATACGGGAGCGGCGCGGTTTCTGTAACATCGTTATTTAACATAAACCGCTTAAAGCCGAAAATGCTCATCAGCCTTTGCATAGCGTCATAGCTGCTAAGCTCCGTAAGCCGCCATTCCGATTTTTGATTCGGCACGGCAGGCGGCGTGAAAACCGCGTGCTTGTTCGTGTATACCTGCGCCATATCATCCTCGATTATAAACGGCGCGTTTGTATAATTACAATATGCCACATAATATTTTTTGTTTACCACTGCCATTTTATATTCCGCAAGAGCAGTGCTTGCTCCTCTTAAATTCCTTTCCGATGTTTTTTCATATTTACAATAACTATTCCCGCGCATACCAGCGCCAGCGATATTAAATAGCGCGGGTCAAGAATGTTTTCCTTAAGGAACACCGCCGAGAGTATCGTGCCGGAAACCGGTATGATAAAATTAAACACGGCGATTTTTCCTATCGGGTTATACTGCAAAAGCATTGTCCATATCGTAAACGCCGCTGCGGACAAAAACGCGAGATACGCGAGTATCCACACCGCGCCCGCGCTCGTAAACGCAAGTCTGCCGCCGCCGATAAAGCCTATCGCCGAAAGTATAATACCCCCGATAAGCAAATTATATCCCGTAACGTTCATAGCGTCGTCCCTTTGCGCGGCGATTTTACTGAATATCGAGCCTATGACAAAGCACAACGCCGCAATCAATATAAATTCCTCGCCCATAGGCTTAAAGCTAACGCTGCCTCCGCCCGCCGTAACGAGCAAAACGCCCGCGAACCCCAGGAGAGAGCCCGCGATTTTCCGCGCGTTGAGTCTGTCGTCCTTATAGAGGAAATGCGCCGCGATTACAGCCATAAACGTCTGCGTCGAGTTTACAATCGACCCGTTCGTGCCCGTTGTGTTGTAGAGTCCTATATAAAAGAACACATACTGCGCCGCCGTGTATATAACAGCCATAGCGAGAACCTGCGGCAGAGCCGCCTTTTTCACTGTCGGAAATTTGCGCTTTGAAATCCCCGACACTGTAAGCACCGCAAGACCCGCCGCCGTAAACCGCGCTCCGGCAAACAACAGCTTTTCAAAAACGTTATCCGTTATGTTAAACAGCTCGTACCCTATCTTTATCGCCGGATACGCGCTGCCCCACAGCACATTGCACAGCACCGCGAAAATCACAACGCACACGGGATTTGTAAATATCCTCTTTGCCATTTTTAATCTTCCTCGTCAAACGGGAAAATTTCGCCCATAAATTCCTTTGCTCTGCTCTTTTGCTTGGGCTTTTGCTCCGCGTCGGCTTTCTTTTCCGGTCTTTTTTTGCGTTCCGGACTGTACGACGCGCGCGACGCGTTGGGGGACTTCCCCTTAAGCTCCGGTTCCTCATCGCTTTCAATCTCTATATTCCAACGCTTTGCAAACTCCGCGATTTCCTTATCGTCCGTCTGCTTCTGCGAAGCCTTGGGAACCTTTATCTTATCGCCGCCCGAATAATCGGGGTTTGAGTTTTTAACCCTTATCTCTTTTTCCTTTATCTGCTTGATATTCCCCGAAAATTTATCGTCTATATCGCGTCTTAACGCGCGTATTTCCGATTGTATATGGCTGTCCTTTTTTGTAAGCTTATAAAACCTGTTCGCCACAACAAAACTTATTACGGTATTGATTATCACTACCAAAACCGCCACCAATATTACTCCGCCGACTGACATAACGCCGCCCCTTTCGTTTTCTGAATTATTTTGCGTTTCCGCCGATACCGCCTCGGTACCGCCGTCCGCCGCCGCGTAATCGGACTCAACATATGTGTCCGCCGCGGCATCCGCCGTCATATCCGCCTCGCCCTCAGGCTCGGCATATGCCGAAACCGATACCGAAAACGCTATCAAAACGGACGCGGCAGTCAAAAACGCCTTTTTTAAAATACTTGCCGCCATAACACCCTCCTACCTCGCGTCTTTAAACGCCTCGCGCAGTCTGTCGCCCGCTTCGGTCGCCCGAAGCTCCGACTTATGCGAGAGGTATATCCTGTTGTAATTTAAAATCTTACTGTCGTCGGGCGCGCATCTTTTATATCCCAAAATAAACCAATTCCAAAAGCTCTCGGGCATCGTGGACGGGTTCACGATGGTTTCGTGATAATGTCCGGGACTTTCCACGATTTCCAAAGCGAATTTCGGAATTATAAAATTGTATACGTCCCTTTCGTTCTCCCTAAGCTCCAGAAGCAGCTTTCGAACGTTTTTCGCGCGTTTCTGCGCCTTTACCTGATGCCCCGCCGCCTTTTTCCACCGATAATACTCATTTAAAAGACGGGACAGCAGAAGAGGATGAAGCCTGTCGGTAATGTCGCTTTTTACCTCCTGCCCGAGGCTGTCGTATGTACCCCTTTCATACGGGATATATCCGACCTTTGTAAGCATTCGCCTTACCTTTTTTAAATCCTCCTCTTCCTCCTCCGGAGATTTATCGGTCTTTTCAAAAGCCACGCCGTACGAATACCAATCCGTGTCGGTATTGGTAAGCATATATTTCAAGCATCCCTGCTTAATCTTCTCATCGCCGCTCGACGCGTCGATATACGCCACAAGCTCGGAAAGGTCATCCTTTTCCCAATACTGCGGCTGTTCAAACATCGAAAGACCGTAGCTTTTTATCACACAGCGCGACGCGAGGAACACAAACACCGAAAGCATTTCGGCATCGTTTAAGAACAGCTCCTTCCACGTCCGCTTTTCCGATGTATGCTTAACTATCGCCAAAAACTCCGTAAGCGATTTTATGTTAAGCGGCGAGAGCGCCTTTTTTACATCCGCCGTCATACGCATATACAGCCGTATATTTCCGGCGGCTATTTTTCCCTGCGCCGCGGTCATATTTTTGCATACCTCCGATATCGGATACTCCTCGCCGTCGCATATTTTCCTCACGCATCGGCGTATGAAATCCGCGGTGATGTCCTCCTCCTTCGCCGGCAGTCGGCTGCTGTTGTCAAACAATATTTTCGACAGCTCAAAGCTAATCTCCTGATTGGTGTCGAGCGCCTTGTAATATATTTCCTCAAGCCGCGACTTCAGCGCGTCCGCGCCCGCCGTCTTTTTCAATAGCATAAGCTTTTCCTCGACGTCGGATGAATCATCTGAATTTATATTATAGGTTTCAATCCAATTCAAAAATCCCAAAACAGACGATATTTTGCTCTCGGCATACAGCTCCCTGAGCTTTTTCAAATCCATATCCGTCAATATGCTCAAATCGCGCTCGGATATGAACTCCGTTTTCTCGTCGTCTATATAAATGCAGTCCGTGTGCGTTTTTATCGATTCCTCGGTAATATTGTTTTTGCCGTGTATGGTTCCGTGGAAAATAATATTCGTCTGCTTCGTCGACGGCATAAACACATTATAAGTCGAAATGCCCGCGTAGCGCGTGATATTCCTCGGCAAAAGATATTTTAAGGTGATAAGATACATATCCGTCACCTCCGACGAGGATGTCGCGATGCACATATTTTTGAGCGACGGACTTGTCATAAGCTCTATCGCCCTGTTTAAAACATACTCCGTTTCCTGCTTATGGTCGTTTATAAACTCCTTAACCTTGGTGTCCAACGTGTCGTCGGTCTGTGGAGTAAGCTCCGGCAGATATTTTACAATCTGCGCGTCCTGCTGCTTTTGCGTCAGACAAGTCTGAAACAGCGGCGAATTGTAATACTGCTCCGGAAAGAACTCATCGTCAAACTCGTCAAACACAA
The DNA here is from genome assembly GCA_021205715.1 of Bacillota bacterium. GTDB lineage: Bacteria > Bacillota > Clostridia > UBA1381 > UBA1381 > 12844. The sequence continues at coordinate 7,384 of JAJPXA010000239.1, read as the reverse complement.
GCGCGTGCGCGAACTGATTTCCGCGGTTGCCGGAAAAATCATAACCGGAGTAAACAATCTGAATCGCCGCGTATCTGCCGTCCGACAGCTTTACGGTTCTGAACATTTTAGGGAACATATTCGGCACCGACGGGTCAAACGGAGTTTTAGAATAATCGTTTCTCGAATGTTTAGGTAAGCGGTAAAGACAAAAACGAGTTATCTCTCCTATATTTTCGCGCGTAATGCCCTCGCTGCACGAATACACGTTGGGGCCGGATTTGTTTGAAAGCCCCTTGGAGCTGTCCGAAAGACTGTTCCTTGCGGACGTGTATATCAGCTGATATATTTTCATAATTTGTCTTACCTCCTAAAAACGGAACTCAAAAGCCGTTTAATCAAGCTCTTTTATTCCCATATAAAGCTCATAATATCTGCCCTTTAACGCAAGCAGCTCGCTGTGAGTGCCGCGCTCGATTATCTCGCCGTGCTCAAGCACCATTATGGCGTCCGAATTGCGGATTGTCGATAACCTGTGCGCGATAACGAACGTCGTTCTGTTTTCCATAAGCGCGTCCATACCCTTGTTTATCTGCTGCTCGGTGCGCGTGTCGACGGAACTTGTCGCCTCGTCCAAAATTAAAATCTGCGCCTTTGACAATGCCGCGCGGGCGATATTCAAAAGCTGGCGCTGACCCTGCGACAGATTTGCGCCGTCGCCGTTTAACACGGTGTTGTATCCCTGCGGCAAATGCTTTATAAACGAGTGCGCGCTCGCGGTTTTCGCCGCCGCGATTACCTCCTCGTCCGTCGCGTCAAGTCTGCCGTAGCGTATATTTTCCATAACGGTCCCGCTGAACAAATGCGTGTCCTGCAAAACCATCGCTATATTGCCTCTTAAGCTGTCCTTTTTAATATCGCGTATCGGTATTCCGTCAACGGTTATTCTGCCCTTGTCGACATCGTAAAAACGCGTTATAAGGTTCATTATCGTAGTTTTGCCCGCGCCGGTCGAGCCTACAAGCGCAATCTTCTGACCGGGATGCGCGTAAAACGAAACATCCTTTAATATAACCTTGTCGGGATTGTATCCGAATGTTATATTTTCGACCGCCACGTTTCCGACAACCTTATCGAGAACTATGTCCCCCTCGTTGCCGTCATACTCGTTTGGCGCGTCCATAACCTCAAACACGCGCTCCGCGCCGGCAAGCGCCGACATAATAACGGTCGCCTGCTGAGAAAGCTCGTTTATGGGCCTTGAAAACTGCCTTGAATAATTCACAAAGACCGTGAGTCCGCCGACGCTGAGGTTAAACATACCCGTGGCAAGGCAAAACAAGGAGCCCGCCATAGCGGTAAGCGTATAATTCACCTGATTCATCGCGTTCATACACGGGCCCATAATGCCGCCGACAAACTGCGCGCGCACCTGCGATTTGCGCAGCTCCTCGTTAAGCTCGGAAAACTCGCTTACAACCTTTTCCTCGTGGCAGAAAACCTTAACGACATTCTGACCGGTTACGGTTTCCTCAACATATCCGTTTACGCTTCCCAAATCGCTCTGCTGTTTTCTGAAAAACTTGCTCGATTTCTTGGAAATCGTCCCGCCCACAAGCGCCATCAGCGGCGTCATTATAACGGTGACGCACGTAAGCGCCGCGTTGGTATAAAGCATAATCGCGAGAGTTCCGATAAGCGTCAAAATCCCCGAGAATATCTGTATCGCGGTTGTGTTTAAAATTTCGCCTATCGCGTCAACGTCGTTAGTGTAGCGGCTCATAACCTCGCCGGTGCTGTTGGTGTCGAAAAAGCGTATCGGAAGCCTCTGCATTTTCGTGAACAGATCGCTTCTTATCGCATAAAGCGAATTTTGCGAAATATGTATCATAGTCCTCTGCTGCAAATAGTTTGCCGCGACTCCGACAAGATATACCGCCGCCATAAGCGCGAGGCTTGACGCAAGCGACGCTATGCGCTCCGCGGCGCTTATATCGGTTTTCACAAGGTTATCGACAATGGGTTTTAACATATACGACGCGCCGAGATTGGACGCCGTCGACAATATAACGCATATAAAAGCGAAAACCAGTCTGCCCTTGTACTTTCCTATATATGTAAGAAGCCGTTTTATCGTATTTTTTGTATTATGCGGCTTGCGCGTGTCCGTAACGGGGTCGCGCCGTCCGCCGCCGGGTCTGATATTGGGAGGCATATCAACCCACCTCCTTTTCCATCTGCGAATAGCAGATGTTGCGGTAATCCTCGCTCGTCTTTAAAAGCTCCGCATGAGTGCCCTCCGCGACAATCCTGCCGTCGTCAAGCACCACTATTTTATCCGCGCTCTCAACCGACGAGATACGCTGAGCGATAATAATTTTTGTCGTGTCCTTAAGCTCGCTCGCGAAGCTCTCGCGTATTCTGCGCTCCGTCGCGGTATCAACCGCGGAAGTGCTGTCGTCCAAAATCAAAATTTTGGGCTTCTTTAATATCGCGCGCGCGATACAAAGACGCTGCTTTTGACCGCCGGACACATTCACGCCGCCCTGTCCAAGCTCGGTGTCGTAACCGTCGGTGAAGCTTTGCAAAAACTCGTCCGCCTGCGCCGCCGAGGCGGCGCTTTTAAGCTCCTCGTCGCTCGCGTTTTGGTCGCCCCATCTGAGGTTATCCGCGACACTTCCCGAAAACAGAACGTTTTTCTGCAAAACCATCGCGACTCCTCCGCGCAGATTTTTAAGCGTATAATCCTTTACATTAACGCCGTCAACCAAAATCTCGCCGCCCGTAACGTCGTAAAGACGCGGTATAAGCTGAACCAACGACGATTTTCCCGAGCCTGTGATTCCTATTATGCCCACAACGCTTCCGTGATCTATCTTCAAATTTATATGGTCGAGTATATTTTCCTCGTCGTCATCTCTGTACTTAAAGCAAACGTCGCGAAACTCAACGTCACCGCAAGTAACAATCTTATCCTTATCCGCCGCGTTATCGTCGGTAAGGTCAACCTCGGTCGTAAGAACCTCGCATATGCGCTTCGACGACGCGCTCGCGCGCGAAAACTGCAAAATAATATTTGAAAGCATCATAAGCGACATAAGAATCTGCACTATATACGTCGTGAATGCCGTAAGCTCGCCGACCTGCATACCGCCCGCGACAACAAAGTTGCCGCCGAACCATACGACGCATATCGTCGTTATGTTCATAGCAAGCGTCATAATCGGCATCGTGGATATAACCAGTCCCATAGCCTTCAGCGTCGCGCCCCGCAAATCACCGTTCGCGGTTATAAACTTCTGTATTTCGTGAGGCGTCCTTACAAACGATTTTACAACCCTCATATTTGTAATATTCTCTTGTATATCCGAATTTAAGCCGTCCAATTTTTTCTGCATAGCTCCGAATCTCGGATACGCGGTTTTGAGTATTATTCCGATTGTGATTCCCAAAACGGGTATAACAATCGCCAAAACAAGCGCCAAACGCTTGTTTATCGACAGCGCCATTATCATTCCGCCGACAAGCATACCCGGCGAGCGAAACGCGCCGATAAGCAGCTGCCTTGTGAAATTCTGAATTTGCGTTATATCGTTCGTAAGACGCGTAACAAGCGAGCCGGTCGAAAATTTGTCTATATTCTTAAATGAAAACTCCTGCACCTTCTTGAACAAATCCTTTCTCAAAGCCGCCGAAAAATTAACCGACGCCTTTATCGAAAAGAAGTGTCCGAAAATTCCGCCGATTATCATAACTCCGACAAATCCGAGCATTTCAAGCGCGCGCTCTATTATAAAAGTGCTGTCCTTCGCCGCGATACCCACATCTATCATACCCGACATCAGCTTGGGGAGAACAATTTCTCCGCACACCTCCGTGAGCATCAGCACCGGGCCGAGTATAAAAAACGGCAAATACGGTTTAATATATTTCCAATACATTCTTACCTCTCATTTTTGAGCCGCCCAAGCGGCTGATAAATCCGACATCCGCCGAAAAACGCTGCCGATTTATTTTTCCTTGCTTTTATCCAAAGCCGCCTTTATGAACGACGCGAACAAGGGATGCGCGTGATTCGGGCGGGATTTGAATTCGGGGTGGAACTGCACTCCGATATGCCACCTGTTTTTGGGTATCTCCACAATTTCAACCAGCTTTTCGTCGGGCGATTGTCCCGCGAGGAGCATACCCTTTTCCGTAATTTTCGTTCTGTACTGATTGTTGAACTCGTATCTGTGGCGGTGACGCTCATAGATCAAGCCGTTTTCGTATATCTTACGCGAAAGCGACTCATCCGCGAGCTTGCACGGATACAAGCCCAAACGCATCGTGCCGCCCAAATCCTCTATATCCCTCTGCTCGGGCATAAGGTCGATAACCGGATGCTCCGTGTTCGGATTAAGCTCCGATGAATTGGCGTCCGCGTAACCCAAAACGTTTCTCGCGAACTCGATAACCGCAATCTGCATACCCAAGCATATTCCGAAATACGGAATATCATGCTCTCTCGCGTACTCGGCTGCGACAACCATTCCCTCGATGCCTCGGTCGCCAAAGCCGCCGGGAACCAAAATACCGTCAGAGCATTTTAACAGCTCATCCGCCGTTTCGGGAGTTACCTCCTCGCTGTCAACCCAATTTATATTAACGTTCGCGCAATTTGCTATGCCGCCGTGCTTTAACGACTCAACCACGCTTATATACGCGTCGTGCAAAGCTATATATTTTCCGACGAGCGATATCGTAACCTCGTCCTTGCCGCCTTTCAGCAGCTCCTTCGCGACATTCACCATCTTTTCCCATTCGTCAAGCTTAGGCTTGTTGTCCTTAAGTCCCAAACGCTTGCAGGTAATGCGCGCGAGTCCCTCTTTCTCAAGCGCCAGCGGCGCCTCGTAAAGCGTTTCAAGGTCAAGATTCTGAACCACGTTTTCGGGATCAACATTGCAAAGCGACGCGGTTTTTTCAGCCAAGCCCTCCTCAAGCGGCTTTTCGGTTCTCAAAACCAAAACGTCCGGCTGAATACCGAGGCTCAGAAGCTCCTTTACGCTGTGCTGCGTCGGCTTTGTTTTCTGCTCGCCCGAGGTCGAAAGATACGGCACAAGCGTAAGGTGAATGTACATACAATTCTCCTTGCCCACCTCGTGGGACACCTGTCGTATCGCCTCCAAAAACGGCGTGGACTCTATATCTCCGACCGTTCCGCCTATCTCGGTTATCACAATATCCGTGTCGTTCGCCCTTGCCGCGCGGTAAACTCTGTCCTTAATCTCGTTCGTTATATGCGGAATAACCTGCACGGTGCGTCCGTCATAATCGCCGCGGCGCTCCTTCGTTATAACCGACCAATAAATCTTACCGGTAGTAACGTTCGAGTTCACATTAAGATTTTCGTCTATAAATCTCTCATAATGACCCAAATCAAGGTCGGTTTCCGTACCGTCGTCGGTTACGAACACCTCGCCGTGCTGATACGGGCTTAACGTTCCCGGGTCCATATTGATGTACGGGTCAAACTTCTGCATTGTTACCTTATAACCTCTTGCCTTTAAAAGTCTGCCCAATGACGCGGCTGTGATTCCCTTGCCCAAACCGGAAACAACACCGCCCGTTACGAATATATACTTTGTTGACATTTTTTCAAAATCCCCCTTATCTGTGGTTTTCTACAAATTTCTTTATTCTTTCGAGTGCCTCTGAAATATTTTCTATCGAATACGCGTAGGAACAGCGTATAAATCCCTCGCCGCATTTGCCGAACGCCGTTCCCGGAACGACCGCGACGTGTTCCTCCTCCAAAAGCCTTGTGCAGAACTCATCGGAGGTCATACCCAAGCTCTTTATACTCGGGAACACGTAAAACGCGCCGTAAGGCTCAAAGCATGCGAGTCCCATTTCACGAAAGCCGTCGACTATAAACCTGCGTCTGTAATTGTATTCGCGGCACATTTCCTCAACGTCGTTATCGCAGCTCTTGAGCGCCTCAATCGCCGCGTACTGACTCGTCGTCGGCGACGACATTATGCCGTACTGATGCACCTTTGTCATTAGCTTTATTATCGGCGCGGGCCCCAGAGCGTAGCCCAAGCGCCAGCCGGTCATCGCGAATGCCTTTGAAAAGCCGTTTACGACCACCGTTCGGTCACGCATATTCTTTATCTTTGAAAAAGGTATATGCCCCTCCTCGCTGTAGCGAAGCTCGCCGTATATCTCATCCGACAGCACCAATATGTCCGTGCCGTCCAAGACGTCCGCTATCGCCTCCAAATCGCTCTTCGACATCACCGCGCCCGTCGGATTGTTCGGGAACGGCAAAATTAAGAGCTTTGTTTTATCGGTAATCGCGGCTTTAAGCTGCTCGGGAGTAAGTCTGAAATCGTCCTCCTCCTTCGTTTCGATAACCACCGGAACGCCTCCGGCAAGCACTGTGCAAGGCTTATAACACACAAAGCTCGGCTCGGGTATTATAACCTCGTCCCCGGGACGCACAACGCAGCGAACCATAAGGTCTATCGCCTCCGAGCCGCCCACGGTTATAAGCACCTCGCTTTTGTAATCGTAATCAACGCCGAATTTACGGCTGTTATATCTGCAAACCTCCTCGCGAAGCTCCAAAAGACCGGCGTTCGCGGTATAATATGTCTGCCCCTTTTCAAGCGAGTAAATACCCGCCTCGCGTATCGTCCACGGCGTTATGAAATCCGGCTCGCCGACGCCCAAGGATATGGCATCGTCCATCTCGTTCACAACATCGAAAAATTTTCGTATACCCGAGGGCGGAATATTCGCCGCAACCGGTGAAACCAATTTATCATAATCTATCATAATGTTATAACCTCTCTTGTATCTTTTTCGTTGTCCTCGTATATCATACCCTCGTCCTTGTATTTCTTCAAAACGAAGTGCGTTTTCGTCGAAAGCACCGAATCCATCGGCGCGAGCTTCTCGGCGACGAAAAGCGCGACCTCTTTCATCGTTTTGCCCTCAATCGTAATCGCGAGGTCATACGAGCCGGACATAAGATAAAGCGAGTTTACCTGCGGATATTTGTAAATGCGCTCCGCAACCTTATCAAAGCCCTCGCCCCTCTGCGGGGTAACTCTTAACTCAATCAAGGCGGTAACATATTCGCGGTCGGTCTTATCCCAATTTATAATGGTTTTATATCCGACTATGATATGCTCCTTTTCAAGACCGCTGATTTTTTCGGCGACTTCCGCTTCATCACAGCCGAGCATACGCGCAATATCCGCGTTTGAAAGCTGCTTTTGCTCCTTGTCCAAAATGTTTAAAATGTCGTTCATAACAATCGCCTCCAAAAATTTTCTGATTTCGGCTTAACAGAAATCACTCTGAACCCGCCTTAAAACCAAAGAACAAACTCCTCGGTCATTATACATTATATATT
>JAJPXA010000065.1 GCA_021205715.1 Bacillota bacterium | reverse complement strand
CAATACTTTCATATCATTTCTAACCGCGCCTATGGACACGTTCAATTTCCGCGCAATATTGGCAACCGGCATACCGCCCTCGTACAGTGCCTTTACCTCCTCGCGCCGTGCGGCGCGGTTGTATTCGTCGGCTCCCGTTTTAATCGGCACAGTCATTAATTTACGATACGGCTTCTTCACACCGTTCAGCCAATTCGTAACCCTTATCCAAGCGTTTCCCATGCAAACGTCCGAACAATAGCGTTTCCACTCTTGCCCCGCATACGGCGTAAACTCTTTCCCGCAAAAATGACATTTTTTCATCATCTGCGTGCCACCTCGAAATCCTTTGAAAATATGGGTATAATTTTCGGGTTCTTGATGACCGCGTTGGGCTTGCGGAAATCCCGCGCCGATTGGTACGCGCACCGCATTGTATTCCGTTTTTCCAATTCCGCCGCCGTCGAATTTTTGATTTTGCGTATACGCGCTTTGCGTCGGCGGTGCTCGTCAATCCGCGCAAACACCATTCGCGCCAAATTGTAACCGATCCACCCGAACGCGAGCGCCCAGGCGAGCGCCCACCACCTCGGACCCGAAGTCCCTATGTAAGCCGCCGCCGCAAGCGCAAACCCCGCCGCACATTTAACAAATTTCCTAAAACCCTTATTCTTCATCATCTTCTGCCTCGCTTTCCAACCATTTTTTCGCGCACTCGCGGCAAATATCGTCCGCATGCTCGTAGTCCTCACTGCCGCACACACCACAACGCTCCGGCGCAATCCCGTTCTCATCCTCATAAGGACACATCAGCATTCCCGCCATCAGGTTAATATCATTCTTCAACATTTCAAAATTAGTCATAATTTTCATATTCCTTTCATTACATTTTCATTTTCGCGATCTTTGGTGTGCCGCCCCGGCGCGGTGAAAGATATTGAAAGCCGCGCATTTGCAAAAGTTTATCATTAATCAAAAAGGAAACAGAGATTTCACGCATTTTTTTTTTGCATAAAAAACTCGGATTCGCGTCCCCTCTCTGGTGTCGTTGTCTCGGATATGTTAATAAGAGACAGACACCAAAGACCGCGATTTTGTATTTAGTTATAAATAATTCTTTCCAAACACCGCCCGGAATTGGTCCTTACCCCGAGAGATTAGGGTTTTCGTAGAAAACCCGCCGAGGGGCGAGCCGTCAGGCTCGGTTTTGAATTGCAAATTCAAAACTTAGTCCAGCCCCTACAGAATGCAGAAACTCACTCTTTATAGATAATTCTTTCCAAAAATCGCCCGGAATTGGTCTATGTCCCAATCGTTCTTTTCCATTGCCTTTTCCTGCCCGTATTGCTTGAGTTTCAGCGCACTTTCCGCATTATTATGTACCCTTACCCCGAGAGATTAGGGTTTGCTTGCAAACCCTCCGAGGGGCGAGCCGTTAGGCTCGGTTTTGGCAAAGCCAAAACTCCGTTTGTTGCGTTATAGAGTTTTGCCTTTGGCAAAACTTCGGAAAATCTCCGATTTTCCTCACCCTCGCACACGCGAGGGTAAGAGCCCGTACTTTTCGGATAATTTGCGATTCGCCCCGCCGAAAATATGGTGCTTCTCCAACGGGTCCCCGTACCCGTTCCGCCCGCAAAGAAAGCATGTCCTATATTCGCCCATTACTTAATCACTCCTTTCTGCGATAAATTTTTGTTTGTGCGCTTGTGGAACCGACGGTTCGTAGGGGCGACCATTGGTCGCCCGCGGGCGGGTGTAACCCGCCCAAATCATGCGATTATTCGCTGGAAACGGGCGCCCAATGGGCGCCCCTACAATGTTGCCGTCACGCACCCAAACCCAAATTTACCTCGCCAACTTTAAACTCTCTTTTTCCGCCGCCCGTGCCTCCGCTTGCAGCCGCCGCACCCGCGCCTTGTACAGTATCCGCGCAACATCGTTAATCGCCGCCTGCGCTTCCTCTTTTGACGTGTTTTTCGGGAATATCTCCCTTATAACACCTAAATTGTTGTACCCGAAGTGCTTCTCGATAACAAGCCGCTCCTCCGAGTCCTCGATAACCTCATATCCCTCAGGTATTTTCATACTTCATCACTCCTTTCATAACAGCCTATTCAATTCCGCATTTGTCCTATTACTGCGAGAGATTAGGGTTTTCGCAGAAAACCCGCCGAGCCTTATGAAATGCAAAGCATTTCATAGGAACGAAAACTTGTTTTTGTTCCGTTGCAGAGCGCGTCGTAAGACGCGGTTTTGCAAAGCAAAACTATTACTTGCTCAATTCCTCATTCCGTGCTATAATCAATCCGTAAAGGAGTTGATTATAATGTATTTCGTAAATTTCACCGTGTTATGTCCTCGTGATGCCCGCATTTATAAAATGCAAATCCGCGCTGATAAATTGCCGGACGGCTCACTTTTGCCAAGCCCTTGTAACGGCTGCGATTTTCTCAACGGTTCGCCTGTCTGCGCAAAATGTATTGAACACATTTTCAAAAAATCTTTGACCGACCCGCTGATGAAATCCTATCCGCAGCCTATTCATCCTTTCGCCGGACATACTCCGTAAGACCCTCTATCATATTCATTACCGCCTCGTAGTCCTCACGTCCGCCGAACGCCTGCATATGTGGCTGATAATATAGCCGGTTGAACATCAACCCTATATGCTTCAAAGCCGCCTCCGCCGCCTCCCGCGTCATCTCCTCGCCCGCGTTCCATTCCTTCATAGTCCCACTCCTCCATTCTCACGCTGTTTCCCTGTCTGCCGCAAACAGATATTCAAGTCTGTAGCTCTTGAAAAAGGTGTCTCTTATTTTTAGACATTCCGGAAAAGTAAACTCCGTTTTACCGTTCAGTTTATTCTTTACCGTAGTCTCGGAACAAGAAATCTCATTTTGAATATCTGTGTTGCTAACTCCGCATCGTACCATTTCTGCCTTACGAATATTCATTTTCTCCCCCTCTTTCTTGCACGTTTGTGCAA
>JAJPXA010000146.1 GCA_021205715.1 Bacillota bacterium | reverse complement strand
GGTGATATAATAAAAATTCAAGGCACAAAGGAAACCTACGACCCCGCGCGATTGGATAAAATTGTTGTCACCGCGCCGGAACCGGTAATTCCCGACGGCGTGACCGCCGTTTACAGCGGAGGCACGGCGGTTATATCGTCCGATACCGCATACGACAGCGCAGCCGTGATATTCGCGGCATATGACAGCGGCGGCAGGCTGACAGATGTATGCGCGGCGAAAGCGGAGATAGGCATAGGCTCAACCGAGGTTTCGGCGGACGATGAATTTATATCATCGGCATCGGACGCGGATGATGTAAGGGTATTCCTGTGGGATTCCTTGGATAAAATGATGCCGCTTTAAAGCAAAAAACTCGAAATAAATATAGTAAAAAAAGAGCGGCGCGCCGCTCTTTTTTACGTGTTTGTATTTTTATCAAACATCGTAGTTTGTGTATTTCTCGCTCGCAAGCAGAAATTTATAATATTCGGTCAACGCCGTTATTCCGTTGTAATTGAGCTTATCAATGTCAATTTCATCTGTTATAAGTGTGTTTATAAAATTGCGCGAGGCGGTTTTTCCGCAAAGATAATCAACGGAAACCCCGAAAAATTCGCTCATCGCCGCGATGTGCTTCGGCGACGGCTCGCGAAGTCCCAGCTCCCAGTTTGAAACTGCCGAGCGCGTGCTTCAGCTCCTCTTGCGATACGGATTTTTCCTCGCGCAGCATTTTTATTCGTTTTGCAAGCATAAATTACACCTCCGCGCGGTAAATCAAATTATTTTTTAAAACGATTCGCGATATACTCGTTCGCCACTATTTCGAGCGCGTCGTTAAGCGGCGGCAGCTCTTTGAAATCGGGATATTTTCTTTTCAAAGCGTTGGTCAAAATCCTATCGCAAAGCGGCGGATTTTTCGGCAAAAGCGGGCCGTGAAGATATGTCGCGACAACGTTTTTGTAAACCACGCCCTCATAGCCGGATTTATCGTCGTTTCCGCTGCCGTAAACCACCTTGCCCAAAGGCGTGTGACCGCCTATATAGGTTCTGCCGCCGTGATTTTCAAAGCCGACGATTTTGCCGTCGGTGTATTCCGACTCCAAAACCACGTTTCCGATAAGGCGCTTTTTCCCCTGTTCGGTGTAAATATCAAGAATATCCAACCCCTCAATCGTTTCGTCCTCAAGCTTATAATATTTCCCCAAAAGCTGATAGCCGCCGCAGACAGCGGCGAGAACACCGTTGTTTTCGACATATTCGCGCAGTTCGTCCTTATGGCGAAGCAGCTTCGAGCAAACTATCTTCTGCTCTCTGTCCGAGCCGCCGCCGATAAATATAATATCCGTGTCCGAAAGATTAAAGCTCTCGTCATCGCAGGTGCAGCGAACAATCTCCGCTCCTATGCCGCGCCATTCAAGGCGCTTTTTAAGGCAGGCGATGTTTCCGCGGTCGCCGTAAAGGTTTAAAAGATCGGGGTAAAGATGCGCTATTTTGATGTTCATTCTTCATTCCCCTCTCTTTTAAGAAGATTTTTAAGCACGCCCTCCGTCGGGTAAAGCGCGGTGTAATTTACCAAAACATAGCAGACCTCGCTGTCCGAGGCAAGGCACTTTTCGACCGCCTCCCGCATCGAATCGGTAACAAGGTCGACGTTTATGTCCTCGTATTTAAACCGCAGGCTTATATCCCACACGCGTATGCCGGTTGTGATAAGCAAATTCAGATTCTCATCCTTTATTTTGTCAAAATCCACGTCCCACAGCCAAGAAACGTCGCGCCCGTCGTTCGCTTTGTCGTTTATCGCGATGATAACGTCTTTTTTGCGCTTGTCAGTATTTACGGTCGTTATCGCCTGATTAAATCCCGCGGGGTTTTTCGATAGGCTTAAAATCACCGGTTTTTCGGCAAACACAAACTCCTGCATCCTGCCTATTTGAGGTTTATATTCCTCCAAAAGTCTGCCGAAATTTTGCGTGCCCTCGCCCAAAATATCAAGCGCGGCATAGACGGCGGTAAGGTTATAGATATTGTAAAAGCCCTTGTAATTTATTTCCATAGACTTTGAGTTAAGACTAAAGCGCATAGGCGAGCCGAGCGAAACGTTCTTCACCTCATAGTCTATCTTGGGGCGCTTAAAGCCGCAATGGGGACAGTAATAGTCACCGAGCTGACTGTAATGATAAAAATTGTATTTTTGCTCGCCGCCGCATTCGGGGCAAAATCTGCCCTCTTTTGTATCGTCAAGCTGCGGCAGAACGCGCTCGGATATGCCGTAAAAATACGCGGTTTTGCCCTTGGCAAATCTCACGCACAGCGGGTCGTCGCCGTTTAAAATCAGCTTCAAATTATCGACCTTCGCGATTGCCCTGCTTAAAATGTCGGAAGTTATATCAATCTCGCCGTAGCGGTCAAGCTGGTCGCGGAACAAATTTGTTATTATCATAACGTCCGGTTTTACGCACTCGAACACAATCGGCGTGTACGCCTCGTCTATCTCAAGGCAGGCGTAATCGACGCTGAGCCTGCCGAAAATATTCATTTCCCCAATCATAGCCGTAGCGATGCCCGTAAGCAAATTCGCGCCCAGACGGTTACATAAAACCTTGTATCCCTTTGCCTCCAAAGCGGTGCAAAGCAGATTGTTTGTCGTGGTTTTTCCGTTGGTTCCGCAGGTCACGATAATGCCTTTTTTGACGCATTTGTTAAGCCCGTTCACAAGATTCGGGCATATCTTTAAAGCAAATTTGCCCGGGCCGGACGATGATTTTTTGCCCATAATTTTTCCGGCAACGGTCAGAATTTTTCCGACCCATACCGCAAGTAATTTTCTCATTACAGCAAATTCCTTTCGTTTTTTCGCGCAAGCGCGGTTGTTTACCGCTGTTTGTTATTATAATACCACACTTTAAATCGATTTTCAATAAGATTATTTAAGATGAAATCAAATTGTTGTAGCTTTACAATAGATGTGTTACATCCCGCAATAA
>JAJPXA010000214.1 GCA_021205715.1 Bacillota bacterium | reverse complement strand
CATATATATTGTTCGATAACGTCCGCATAATCGTCAAACGAGCGCGCACCGACTATGCGTTCTACCGCGTCGCCGTTTACGAATAAAATCACCGTCGGTATCGAAACAACCGCGAACGACGCCGCAAGCGCCGCGTTTTCGTCAACGTTTACCTTCCCCACGCTGATTTTGCCGTCGTATTCCTCCGCTATCTGCGAGATTATCGGCGATACCGTTCTGCAAGGCCCGCACCACGACGCCCAAAAATCCACAAGCACCGGTATGCTTGATTTTAACACCTCGCCGTCAAACGTGTCCTGCGTTAAGTTCTTTTCCATTTTCGTTACCCTCTTTCCTATAAGTTTCTTCTATAAATAATAACCGAATTCTTGATGAATCCTTTTTAGCATTTCAAAACCGCGAAAATTTATTCCCGCTCCTCCAACGATGTGTATAAAACCCTCTCCGCAGTCTGAGTGTCAAAAACATCTTCTATAAATCCCGACTCGCTGTACGTGTATTTTTTAACCGACACGCCCGACTGTCCCGTCAGTATCAATATTATGCTCTTCTCGCCGCCTCTGCTCTCGTCTATTTCGACATAAAGCCGACCTCCTGTCAGCGACTGACTTGTAAGCGTGTAATATCCGCCGTCAGCCGTGCTGATTTCCGCGACCCAATTTTGACTGTTGCTGTCCGTTTCGTCCTCGGCGCAGTATACCGTCAAAACATCATCCTCATCGCTTTGAGTAAGATTTCCGGTATACGTGTCCGAAACATCCCACTCGCCGTCCGCAACCGCTGAAAGCTTCGAACGCGTTATATATGTAACGGGTCGGTCAGCATCCGCGCCTTGCGTTATCTGCGGCATATCCTCCTCTGTGACGGTTTCCTTCGGCACTGCGGTCTGCAAATCGTCCGCGGCGCTCTTGCCTATGTAATATCCCGCGCCGGCAAACAAGGCAAATCCGACAATAACCGCCGCCGCTGTGATTATTTTTCTTGTGTTCACCATCTTTTTCATTTCTCCTCTCATTTTTCTTCCTTATTAATATACCTTTTTTCGGACAGCGTATATTTCACGCGTCCGTTTGTCACATCCGTAATATCGGCGATAAACTTTTCGGTTTCCTCCGACGGAGTATACACCCTAAATGTGACGTTCTCGCCGTAATCGGTATCGCCGGTAATATATCCGTCATTTCTTATTTTATGCTCAACCGCGCCTAACAATACATAATCCACCGTGACATCAACCGTGTCGCAAAGCATACGCGTTACAATTCCCGCGTCCTTTAAGCCCTCGGACGCGCAGGTGCCGTAAGCGCGAACCAACCCGCCGGTGCCGAGCAATGTGCCGCCGAAATAACGCGTTACAACAACTATAACATCAACCAATCCGGCTTTGCGTATGGCATCAAGCACCGGCATACCCGCCGTGCCGGACGGCTCGCCGTCGTCGGTATATCTGAAAATATTGTTCTCGTCCACGACATACGCGTACACGTTATGCCGCGCGTCGGCATATTTGGAACGGATAACGCTCAAATACTCCAGCGCCTCCTCCTCATTGGAAATCGGGCGCACGCTTGCGATAAACCTTGACTTTCTGTCGACATAAACCGCGCCGCCCTCATCCGCGACGGTTTTATATACTTTTTTTAAAGACAATACCTCTGTATCCTTTCATACATTTTTGAATCAACAAGCATTTTTATAAGCGTGCCGCGGTCGGTATATTCCTCGCTTAAAACCTTTTGCGTCGAATGAAGCTCGGACACAACAGCGCCCATCGAATACGGAATACAAGCCGTAACCTCGCGCTTTCTTCCCGGAGCGGTATTTTCAATCGCTTTTATAAGCTCCGCGATATTGGTTTTATTCTTCGCACTCATAAGCACGTTTTCATCATACAAACGCGGCGCCGATGTTATTTCCGGACGCTTATCGCATTTGTTGAACACTCCCACAACGCTTTTCGCTCCCGCGCCGATGTCGGATAAAACGCTTTCAACAACCTTTATACGGTTTTCCGCGTCGTCGTCGGAAATATCCACAACGTGAATGAGAAAATCCGCTACAGCCGCTTCCTCAAGCGTGGACTTAAAAGCGTCTATCAAATGATGCGGCAGCTTTCGTATAAACCCAACGGTGTCAACGAGCAAAATCCGCCTGTTATCGTTTAAGGTTATGGCTCTTGACGTTGGGTCAAGCGTCGCGAACAGCTTATCCTCCGCGAAAATTCCCGCGTCCGTAAGCGTGTTCAAAAGCGTGGATTTGCCCGCGTTGGTGTATCCCACAATGGCGGCGGTTATAACACCGTCTTTTTTTCGGCGGTTTCTGATAAGCTCTCGATGCTTTTTCATTTCCTCGATTTCCGCCTGAAGCGCCGATATTCTGCGCTGTATATGGCGCCTGTCGGTTTCAAGCCGCGTTTCGCCGGGGCCGCGCGTGCCTATTCCCGCGCCGGTTCTGCTCATTTGAACGCCCAAGCCTCTCAAACGAGGCAGGCGGTAAAAAAGCTGCGCAAGCTCCACTTGCAGCTTACCCTCGCCGCTTTTCGCGCGCATTGCGAATATATCGAGTATCAGCATTGAGCGGTCAAGCACCTTGCACCCCAAAGCGTCGGTGATATTCCTAAGCTGAACGGGCGAAAGCTCGTCGTCAAACACGACCGCGTCCGCGCCCATATTCTCAACCGCCTCGCCAAGCTCCTCCAGCTTGCCCTCGCCGATATAGGTCGCGTTCTCAACTTCCGCGCGGTTTTGAATAAGCGACGCAACGCTCTCGCCGCCCGCCGTCTTTACAAGCTCGTCAAGTTCTTCCATCGACTTTTCGGTCGTGTCGTTTATATAATCGCGCCTGCCGGTATGAACGCCGACAAGTATAAATTTTTCCTTCTTTTCGGAATTAGCCTCCATACACACCTCGTATTTTCATATAACATCGCGTGAACCGCGTAATTTTTATTAATTACATATATTATATCAAAAATTTTCAATTTAGTATAGTGG
>JAJPXA010000060.1 GCA_021205715.1 Bacillota bacterium | reverse complement strand
TTCTTTTCAGAAAAAGAAGTCTTTTAAATCTTTTTCAAGAAAAAGAATGCTATGTGGATGCACAATGTTCATAAATGTTAATTAGTATTTTAAACAAAAATGTACCTCACCAAAACTCTGCATTCCGCATCATTTACAACCCTCGCAATATCCGTACAGCTCCAGCCTGTGCGACGTTACGATAAAATCCTCTATTTTCGGCTTTTCGCCGCGAAGCGGACACTCGTCAATATACCTCATTTTATGGCATTTAAGGCAAATCGCGTAATGCCTATGCTCATTCCCGATAAGCTCGTAATACACGCCGTCGCTTTTCGGTATCGTGGTCTTCACCACGACCCCGCTTTCAAGCAGCCGCCTTATCGTGCGGTATACCGTCGAAAACGCCACACCGCTTATTTGCGAGTGTATTTCCTCCGCGGTAAGCGGTTTTTTCGCGCCCTCAAGCGCGCCCAGCACCTCAATCCGCTGCTTGGTGCATTTAAGCCCTGCACCACTTAAAATTTTATTCATATCCATACCGTCACCTTTTTCTGCCGAACAGCGCCATAATCACTATCAGCGCCGCGACGCCTATCAACACTATCGTTCCGCCCGGGCGCAAATCCAATATGTATGACAATATAAATCCGCCTATCGAAAACACCTCGGCGAATACAACAGACAAAATCGTGGTAGCTCTGTAGCTTTTCCCGAGCATCATAGCCGCTGCGACCGGTATCACCATAAGCGACGCTATCATAAGCGCGCCGACCACCCTTGACGCTATCGCAACCGTCACGGCTGTCAAAACCATAAGTATAAAATTCACGGTTTTCACCGGAAGTCCCGCAATTTTCGCCGCTTCCTCGTCGAACGATATCGAAAATATCTCCTTATGCAAAAGCGCGAACACAACGATTACCGCCGCGCCCAATCCTACGGTAAGCCAAAGCTCGAAATCCGAAACCGCGACAACGGAGCCGAACATAAAGCTGTTCAAATTCGCCGAACCGTTTGTTATAAACCCCGACAGCACCGCCGTAAGACCTATGCCCGCCGACATAACAACCACCGTCGCAAGCTCGGAAAATCTGCCGAACGCCTTGCGAAACGCCTCGATTCCCAAAACCGCGCAGATTGCGAAAATCACCGCGCCCACTATCGGATTCACGCCGAAAACCAAGCCGAACGCGACACCCGCGAGCGCGCTGTGCGACGCGGCGTCGCCTATCGCGGAGAGCCTTTTCATAACTATCGGCATACCGATACACGGCGCTATGACCGCTATTATAACGATTACCGCGAACGCGCGGCGCATAAACTCGTACTGAAACATATCAAGCATGATGATGACCTCTCCTTCCCGCGTAAATCTCGTCAAGCTCCGCGTCCGTAAGACTCGCCTTATCCAAAAGCTCGCCGTTTCCGTGCTCGCAGAACACAAGCAGCTTATTCGCCGCCGCGGTAAGCGAGGGCGTATCGTGATTTGTCATAATTATCGTTATTCCGCGGCTGTTTATCTCGGAAATCAACTCCATTATGCCGCGCACGGACACCGCGTCGATACCGACGGTCGGCTCATCGAGGATGATAATATCGTTATCGGCGATAAGCGCGCGCGCGATAAACGCCCTCTGCTGCTGACCGCCCGAAAGCCTGCCGATGAGCTTGTCGCGGTACTCGAAAATACCGACCTTTTTCAAAACATCGTCGAGCTTATCGCGGTCGGCGCGGTTATACGCGGAAAACATCCGTTTCCTTATCCCCGACATAACGACTTCCTTAACTGTCGCTGGAAAATCAATGTTAAACGAGTTTGCCTTTTGCGATACGTACCCAATCTGCGGGCGCGTTTTTTTCACGCTCTCGCCGTGAACGTATATTTCTCCCTTATCCGGCGGCAGAAGTCCCAAAATCAGCTTTAAAAGCGTGCTTTTGCCTGCGCCGTTAGCGCCGATTACCCCGAGGAAATCACCCTTATGTAAGGTGAAATTCACATCCCGCAGCACAGGCGCGTCCGAATAATTAAAATACAGATTTTCAATCCTTAAAATTTCCCGCTCCATTAAATCCCCTTCTTTAGCTGTTCAAGGTTTTCTTTCATAACCGCGACGTAATCTCGCCCCTCGCCGTCACCCTCAAAGGTGTAAAGCGGCAGTGCCTCTATTCCCGCCTCTGCGGCAACGGCGTTAGCCGTTTTATCGCCGTCAAGAGGGTCGTAAAAAATGCACTTGGCGCCCTCGGCTTTTATCTCGTCTACAATTTTCGCCATTTGCGCGGGCGACGGGTCGCTGTCGCCGGAAATGCCCTCCAGCGCAATCTGCTCCATACCGAACTCATCGCACAAATAGCTGTACGCGCCGTGGGTTACGAACAAGCGCTTTCCGCTAAGTCCGGCGTTTTCATACTCCGTCTTAACCGTGTCTATCTGCGCGATATAATCGGCGGTTCTTTGGCTGTAATTATCCGCGTTTTCACTGTCAGCTTCCGAAAGCGCGTCGCATATAAGCTGTAATTGCAGCTTTGCGTTTTCAAGATTCAGCCAAACGTGCGGATCGGCGTCCGTAACCTCGACCGCATCCGAAGCGCATACCACCGTTACGGTTTCGGGAAGAGTATCCGCAATGTCCTCCGCCCAATGCTCCATACCCGCGCCGTTGTAAATGAATATATCCGCTTCGGAGAGCTTCGCCATATCGGAAGCGGTAGGCTCAAAATCGTGCGGTTCGGTTCCCGACGGAACTATATTGTAAAGCTCAATATCGTCGCCGCCGACCGTGAGCGCAAAATCATTCATAGCATAAAATGAGGTGTAAACCACCGGCTTGCCGCTTTTTTCAACGGACGTTTCGCCGCACCCTGTCAAAAACAGCGCCGCAGCCGCAATAATAAGTATAAGCCTTGATATTTTTTTCATATATATTTTCCTTTCATTGTTGTAAATTTGGGTTTTGATGGGTAATGTCGATACGCGATAAACCCCTCCGTCACGGCTGCGCCGTGCCACCTCCCCTAGTAGGGGAGGCTTT
>JAJPXA010000094.1 GCA_021205715.1 Bacillota bacterium | reverse complement strand
GCTATATCCGCGTCCTTGCCCTCCTCAAGGGAGCCTACCCTGTCCTCTATCCAACAATTTTTCGCGGCGGCAATCGTAATTCCCTCAAGCGCCTTGTATTCGTCCATTCCGTTTTTGACTGCCATAACCGCGCATAACGGCAGATTTTCAATCGTTATTTCAGGGTGGTCGGTTATTATAGCGACGGATAAGCCTCTGTCGGACAGGTTTTTGTATGTACCGTACGAGAGGTTTTTAAGCTCCGGCTTGCTGCGGTCGCCGAATGTCGGGCCGAGATTTATCGGCAAACCCTCGCGCTCGAGGACGTCGGCTATTCTGTCACCGTCCGAGCAATGCTCGATTGTTACGTCAACCTTGAACTCCTTGCCGATTCGTATCGCGGAGCAGATGTCGTCCGCGCGGTGCGCGTGGATTTTTACGGGTATTTCACCGCGCAAAACCGGTATCATCGCGTCGAGCTTGATGTCGAAGTCAGGCTTGTCGCAATTATCCGGATCGTTTTCGTATTCCTCCGTGCGGCGGCGGTATTCCTCCGCTTTGACAAACAGCTCGCGTATCAGCGCCATTGTTCCCATCCGCGTCACGGGAGCTTGACTTTTTTCGTTATACACGGTTTTCGGGTTTTCGCCGAGCGCCATTTTCATAGCGCAGGGCGCTTTTATTATCATATCGTCGACGCAGGTGCCTGCGGTTTTTAACGCGGCGAACTGACCGCCGACGGCATTCGCGCTCCCGGGGCCGGTCACAACCGTTGTAATACCCGCCTTGAGCGCGTCCGAAAACGCGCGGTCAAACGGATTTACCGCGTCTATCGCGCGCAAATGCGGCGTTACGGGGTCGGTGTCCTCATTGCCGTCATCGCCCTCAAAGCCGACCGCGTCCTCGAACATACCGACGTGGCAATGCGCGTCGATAAGCCCGGGCATAACCACCGCGCCGCGTGCGTCAATCTCCTCTTTTATATTGTACGCCGAAAAGCTTTTTTCCTCGCCCGCGTACACAATCTTATCGTTAAACAAAATCATACCGTTTTGTATTTCGGCGCCCGCCATAGTAAACAGGCGCGCATTTTTTATAAGCTTCATATTATTCCGTTCCGTTCAAATAATTTATAGCCGACGCCGCCGCGACCGCGCCGTCGGAGGCGGCGGTTACGACTTGGCGAAGCGGCGTTACGCGAACATCGCCCGCGGCGTATATGCCCTCTATATTTGTTCTTAAATACATATTCGTTTTTATAAATCCGAGTCCGCAGGTTTCGACTCCGCACGCCTTTGCGAGCGCGCTTTCCGGCTCAACTCCTATCGCGACAAACACGCCGTCGGCTTTTATAAAGCCGCGCTCGCCGGTCGCCGTGTTTTTCGAGTACACGCGCTCAACGGTAGTTTCGCCGTCGATTTTTTCGGTAACCATATCGGTGTATATCGTAATTTTCGGATTTGCTTTCGCCTTTTCCACAAGTATGTTCTGCGCTCTGAAACGCTTGGAGCGATTCAGGATAAAGACGTTATTGCAAAAATTCGCAAGATACAGCGCGTCCTCGAACGCGGTGTTGCCGCCGCCTATAACGACGACGTCCTTGCCCTTGAAAAACGCGCCGTCGCAGAACGCGCAGTAGGAAACGCCCGCGCCCGTGAAACGTTCCTCGCCGTCGACGCCGAGAGTTTTCGGCTTCGCGCCGCAGGCGAAAATAATAACCCGCGCGGTATACTCGTTTTTGCGCGTTTTTACGATTTTTACGCCGCCCGCGCCGACCTCGACCGATTTCACGTTTTCGCTCGTAAATTCCGCGCCGAATTTCTCGGCGTGCTTTTTCATTGCCGCCGAAAGCTCCTCGCCGCTCGGCGCGCCGTAAAACCCCGGGTAATTGTCAATTTCCGGAGTTTTTAGGGCTTGACCGCCGTATGCGATTTTTTCAATCACCAATGTTTTCATACCGCCGCGCGACGCGTATATCGCCGCCGACATTCCTGCGGCGCCGCCGCCGATTATGATTATATCGTACATATTATTACCCCTTGTCGCTGATATTTTCGCGCTTTTCGCCGCCGTTTATATACGCCTCGATTATAAAGCGCGGGCGGCGCTTTACCTCTTTGTACATCTTTCCTATATACTCGCCGATAAGTCCGATAGAAAGCAGCTGAACGCCGCCGATAAACCAAAGCGAGAGCATTACAGATGCCCAACCCGCATCCGCATGACCGATGATTTTTGACACTATCGTGTATATCGCCATAATAACCGCGATTATGCACGCGATTGTGCCGAGTACCGTTATCGCGCGTATCGGGCTTATCGAAAACGAGGTTATTCCGTCGAACGCAAATGAGAGCATCTTTTTGAGCGGGTATTTTGACTCGCCCGCGAAACGCTCGTGGCGGTCATAGTACACGCAGTCGGATTTAAAACCGACGGTCGGCACCATTCCGCGCAGGAACATATTCCGCTCGGGATAATTCGCAAGCGCTTCGAGCGCGCGGCGGCTCATAAGCCTAAAATCCGCGTGATTAAACACAATCTTAACGCCCATAAGCTCCATCAGCTTGTAAAACGCGACGGCGGTGGTGCGCTTAAAAAACGTGTCGGTGTCGCGCTTGTTGCGCACTCCGTAGACCACCTCGCAGCCGCTTTGGTATTTCTCGACCATTTTCGGGATTGCCAAAATGTCGTCCTGCAAATCCGCGTCGATGGACACGGCGCAGTCGCAGTCGTCTTTGACCGTCATAAGCCCCGCGAAAACCGCGTTTTGATGCCCCGCGTTATGCGCGAGCTTTATTCCGCCGAACGTCGGATCTTTCTTTGTAAGCGAGTCTATTATTTCCCAAGTCTTGTCCTTTGAACCGTCATCGACGAAAATAATTCTGCTGTCCTCGGTTATGAGCGAGTCGGCTTGCATATCGCCGAAAAGCGCGAGCATTTGCGACGATGTTTCGTTTAATACTTCCTCTTCGTTGTAGCAGGGAACCACAACGTATAGCTTTGTGGGATTACTCATAATTTTCTCCTTGTGTTTGCCGTATAATATATATTATAC
>JAJPXA010000074.1 GCA_021205715.1 Bacillota bacterium | reverse complement strand
GACCGGGGTCGAACCGGTACGCCCTGTTGTGGGCACGGGATTTTAAGTCCCGGGCGTCTGCCAATTCCGCCACATCGGCATATATTTACAACATTAATAAGTATAGCATATCGCAAAAAAATTGTCAAGCGCGAATAAAAGATTTTTTCGCGGCGGATGACACGATTATTGTTGCGGTAGCGGTTCTTTAATTCAAAAGCCGCCCCGCAGAGCGCGGGGCGGTGTTTGAATTTAATCTTCGAATCCGTTGGGATGAGTGGACTGCCAGCGCCACGAGTCCTCGCACATTTCCGCGAGAGTGCGCTCCGCCGTCCAGCCAAGCTCGTTCTTAGCCTTTTGCGCGTTCGCGTAGCACTCGGCTATATCGCCGGGGCGGCGCGGGTCGAGCTGATACGGCAAATTTTTGCCGCACGCCGCCGAAAACGCGTTTATGATATCCAAAACACTGTAGCCGTTGCCGGTTCCGAGGTTGTAAATATGCACGCCCGGAACATCGGTGCGCTTTTCAAGCGCCTTAACGTGACCTACCGCGAGGTCTACGACGTGGATGTAATCGCGCACGCCGGTGCCGTCCTTTGTCGGATAGTCATTGCCGAAAACGTGAACCTTTTCAAGCTTTCCGACCGCGACCTGCGCTATGTACGGAAGCAGATTATTCGGAATACCCTTCGGATCCTCGCCCATAAGGCCGCTCTTGTGCGCGCCGATGGGGTTGAAATATCTGAGAAGCACAACCGACATATCGGGGTTCGCTTTCTGCACGTCCGTTAAAATCTGCTCGATAAACAGCTTTGTCGAGCCGTACGGGTTTGTGGTCGAAAGCGGGAAATCCTCCGTAATCGGAACGGTTTTCGGAGTGCCGTAAACGGTCGCCGAGGAGGAAAAAATAATATTTTTGACACCGTATTTTTTCATTAAATCCAATATATGCAGGGTGCCGGTTATATTGTTGTGGTAATAATATAACGGCTTTTGCGTGGACTCACCTACAGCTTTAAGTCCGGCGAAATGAATGACGGAATCGATTTTGTTTTCCTTAAACACCTTTTCCGTCGCCTCATAGTCAAGCATATCCGCTTTGTAAAATTTAAGTGATTTTCCGGTAATTTCCTTTACCGCGTCAAGACATTTTTCGGAAGCGTTGGAAAGATTGTCAAGCACAACAACGTCATAGCCGCCGTTTAAAAGCTCAACGCAGGTATGGCTGCCTATATATCCCGCGCCGCCGGTTACAAGAATGGTCATAAATTTATCCTCCTTTTATTTTCTGATTATATTATACACCGTTCCTCGGATAATTTCAATACAAAATTCGGTGAAATATAACATTCAGGCAAGAAGCTCTCCTGCCAACTCTTTCATTTGCTCAACGGTTTCATCCGTCGGCGTCGTTCTTATCGTCACGGTGTTTTCGCACACCTCGACATTTTTAAATTCCGCGCACTTTTCGCGCATAAGCTTTGCCGTCATAGGCGCCCACGTTCCGTTTTCGATAAGTGCTGTCTTTTTGTTTTGGAAATTCTTCGACTTTAAATGATTTAAAAAGTCGTCCATCGGCGCGAATATGCCCGCGTCATAGGTTGAAGCGGCAAGCGCGATTTTTCCGTACTTAAACGCGTCCGCGACCGCGTAAGACACGCCTCGACGTGACAAATCTATAACCTTAACGTCCGACGCGCCTTTGTCTTTTAAAATTTCCGCGAATTTTTGCGCGGCTGCGGCTGTGTTGCCGTGCAGCGACGCGTATGCCACGAGAACGCCGTCCGACTCCGGCTCGTAAGCGCTCCACAGCTTATATTTTTCTATGTAAAACTCCAAATCCTTGTCCAAAACGGGGCCGTGCAGCGGGCATATTTTTTCGATATCCAACGCCGCCGCCTTTTTCAAAAGCGCCTGAACCTGAACGCCGTATTTTCCGACGATATTCGTGTAATAGCGCCTTGCCTCGTCGAGCCAATCCTCGTCGGCGTCAAGCGTTCCGAATTTTCCGAACGCGTCGGCGGAAAACAAGATTTTCTCCGATTTTTCATATTCCACCATTACCTCGGGCCAATGCACCATAGGCGCCATACAAAAAACAAGCGTATGACTTCCGAGCGAAAGCTCGTCGCCCTCTTTTACCACTATCGTTCTGTCGGAAAAGTCTGTCTTAAAGAACTGCGGCAAAAACGCCTTTGACTTCGCGTTCACAACCGCCTTCATCGACGGATATTTATTCATCGCGCTTTCGATATTCGCGGAATGATCCGGCTCCAAATGCGAAATTATAAGATAATCCGGCTCTCTGCCGTCCAGAACCTCCTCCACAATCTCGGGCAATTCCTCGCTCTTACGGCAGTCAATCGTATCCATAACGGCGAGTTTTTCGTCCGTAATCACAGATGAATTGTACGAAACCCCGTTTTCAACGGGATATTGGTTTTCAAACAAATCTATATCGCGGTCGTTTGCGCCTATAAAATAAATGTCATTTGTTATCTTGTTCATAACAGTCCTCCTTGTAAGATGAATTATTATTATTTTGAGTATAGCATATTTTTACGCTAATTACAAGATGGTAATTTAATATTTCATAAAAAGCCGCCGCTGCTATGCTCCCCGCGGAAATATGGGAATTTTACCGTTTAAAACACGAAAAGAACCTCATTAAGAGGCTCTTTTCGTCGTTGAACTTATTTAACTGTCCAAATTTTGCTTTTATCAGCCGACCATATTGTAATTTGAAGCCAATGTATTCATAGCTTTGGAAAGCTTATAAATATAAACGAACGGTCCGATAAAAATCAGCGAACCGAGTACGTCCCAAAGCCAGTATGTAGACGCGCCAAATGAATATCCGAGTCCGCGTCTGTTCAATTCGGAACCTATACGGTTTGAAATTTTATGGAACCATACAAGGTTTGCTATACCGAGCGTAATCGGAGCTACAAAGTACTTGACTTTTTATTTGCAGGCTTGTATTAAAATGGATATAATTAAACTACAGTTTCTTCATTGATAAGGTTATTAAATTGATTTTTTTCATCCTGCGTAAAATCATCATAACTATTT
>JAJPXA010000153.1 GCA_021205715.1 Bacillota bacterium | reverse complement strand
ACTCCCACATTATATGCTCGCCGCTGTACTTTTCAGCGACAAGTGATATTATAGCAAAAAAAAATGAGTCTGTCAACACTTTTTTTAAAAAATTTTTAAATTTTTCCGCCACCGATTTTTTTAGGCAAATTCCGTGTGTAAAAATACCCCGCGCGGCGGATTTTAATTTATCGGCTTATTGTTAAAATTATCGGTAAAATCAAGCCGCAAGCCTTGACGAAATTATTGCTATAGGTTATAATGGATATAAGGCATTGCTTTTTCGGCAGTGCGTGATTGTTAAAAAATACAGTATGTATAAAGGAGCTGTTTGCTAATGTTGGAAGAATTGAAAAAGGAAGTGTGCGAGGCAAATCTCGATTTGCCGCGCTATAATCTTGTTACATTTACCTGGGGAAATGTTTCGGCGATTGACCGAGAAAAGGGTCTTTTTGTCATTAAGCCGTCGGGCGTCGAATATGACAAGCTTCGTCCGGAGGATATGGTGGTCGTTGACCTTGACGGCAACAAGGTCGAGGGCGATTTAAACCCATCCTCGGACACGCCCACTCATTTGGAGCTTTACAAGGCGTTCCCCGAATGCGGCGGCATAGTACATACCCATTCGCCGTGGGCGACTCCGTTCGCGCAGGCGTGCCGCTCGATCCCGCCGTTCGGAACCACTCACGCCGATTATTTCTACGGCGAGATACCCGCGACGCGCCTTATGACAAAGGAAGAAATCGAGGGCGAATACGAAAAGAACACGGGACTTGTGATAATCGAAACCTTCAAGGATAAGGATCCCGCGGCTGTTCCCGCGGTTTTGGTGTCAAACCACGGTCCGTTCGCGTGGGGCACCGACGCGCATAACGCGGTTCACAACGCTGTTGTCTTGGAGGAAGTCGCGAAAATGGCGATACGCACAATGGAGTTAAATCCCGATATGCCCCCCATATCTCAGGCGATTCTCGATAAGCATTATCTGAGAAAGCACGGCGCGAACGCTTATTATGGTCAAGGCAAATAAATTATCGAGGCATATATAATGTTAGATTTTAAACGCAAAACTTCAAATTTGCAGCGCACGGCATTTATGTCGATACTGATTATGCTCGCGGTCATTCTGTATTCGATGATTATGTTTATGATGAATATATCGATGAGCGTTTACAGTATTGTAATTCCAATCGCCGGAATTGCCGTATACTGCGCGCTTTTTGACAGAAAACTGCTGTATTCGCTGCTTCTGTGTCTTGCGCTTTTGGGAATATGGGTTTTAATCTGTATGCGGTTCACCGATTACTCTTACGACGGTATGTATTATCATAAAGAGGCGGTCATAACCCTCGCAAAGGGATGGAATCCGCTGTATCAGTCCTGCACCGAGGCGGAGCCGCTCAATTCGCACGCGGATTTGGCGCTCTGGCTTGACCATTACCCGAAAGGAATATGGATATTCTCGGCGGCGATATACCTCTTTACGAACTATATCGAAACGGCAAAGGCGGTAAACATATTATTCCTGATTATGCTTTACTGCTCGGCGAATGACGCGCTGCGCTCAATATTCAAATTTTCCAACAGAAAATGCAGCCTGCTTTCGCTTTTGATATGCGTGAATCCGTTGTTTATAAACCAACTGTTCACAAGCTATAACGACCTCGCGGTCGGAACGCTTATAATGACAACCGTGTTTTTGGGTATGAAAATATACTCGGAAACCGCTACAAACACAGACTATGCCCTGCTGTTCTCGGTTACGGCAATGTCCTGCCTTGTGAAGTTTACCGCTCCGCTTTTGGTGGGCGTTACGCTTATAGCCTACGGCACAGCGTATCTTATAAAGCACCGCGGCAAGCAAATTATCAAGCTCTTCAAAAAGCCGGCGCTTGTGATATTAATCGGATTTCTGACGGGAGTCGTGATTTTCGGCTTTGACCCTTATATAAAGCATATTATAAACGGTCAAAATATAGTCTACCCCGTTTTGGGCGAAAACAGCTACGACATTATGAACACAAATCCGCCCGCGGGATTTGACGGGCTGTCCAATCCGGAAAAGCTCGCCGTTTCGCTTTTTTCAAGGCTCGACAACGTGGCAGGCGGCGAATATAAGCTTAAAATTCCGTTTACCGTGTATGCAAGCGAGTTTGAGCATCTCGGCGATGCCGAGATACGCTTGAGCGGCTTCGGACTGCTGTTCAGCGGCATTTTGACGGTATCCGTGCTTTTGGCGGCTGCCGCGGCTTTGATATATAAGCGAAAAATGCGGATTGAGCTTGCGGTTTCGCTCATCCTCTTCACGCTTTTGGGAATATTCTTCCCCGAATCGTGGTGGGCACGCTACGCGAGCTATATATATTATATACCGTTGTTCCTTATGATATATGTTTTGGAAACCGAAAAATTGAAAATTCCCACAATTATGTTCGCTCTGCTGATTGCGGCAAACAGCGTTATCACATCGGTGTTCGTAATACGCTCCACATCGGAAATGACAGCGTATTTTAACGATATGCTCGATGAGATAAAGGCGGAGGATAAAAAGGTGGAAATACGAATAAACGACTTCCCCGCGCACCTTGTGATGTTTGAGGAAAAGGGAATTGAATATCAGGTTGCAAACAACAGCATAGCGGATGAAATAGTATTCTACCGCGACACAAAATTCAGATATATGAACTGAACACAAATATTCAAGCTGTAAAAAAAGAGCCGTATCACAAATAC
The DNA here is from genome assembly GCA_021205715.1 of Bacillota bacterium. Lineage (GTDB taxonomy): Bacteria > Bacillota > Clostridia > UBA1381 > UBA1381 > 12844. The sequence goes on along the minus strand of JAJPXA010000153.1, from coordinate 339 downwards.
GGCTCTTTTTATTACGCGTTATAACTCCTCAATAACTTCGTCCGGTGTTTCGTCATATTTTCTGAGAACTGCTTCTTCTATGGTGTCGCGTGCTTCGCTGTTAATCGGGTGTGCAATATCTCTGAATTCACCATCGGGAGTACGTCTGCTGGGCATTGCTATAAATAGCTTTTCCTTGCCCTCAATTACTTTAATGTCATGGATTACAAATGCGTTGTCAAACGTTACAGACGCCACTGCCTTCATTTTATTATCAGTGGAAACCTTCTTGATTCTAATGTCTGTTATGTCCAACCTATTCACCACCTTCCCTAAAAATCCCTCTGCACAGCAATATGT
>JAJPXA010000067.1 GCA_021205715.1 Bacillota bacterium | reverse complement strand
CTCGAGGACGTTACGGATTTGCCGCTCACCGACGACATAACCGTAACAACGTCCGGCAATACAAACTACAAGGCGGCCGCGATAACGAATACCGAGGAAAATTCAAGCTGCGGACTGTATCCGATAGGCGGCGGATTTACGTATAACGGCGAGTATTTGTTTCTTGCCGCGGCAAGCTCGAACGACGGCAGTATCATAACCTTGAATCTGCCGGAGATTCCCGCGAACAGCCGCGTAACGCTCACATACGCGAAGCCGGTTATAACCAACAACGGCTCGACCCGCCGCAACGAGGGCGACCCTTACGCGTATTTTAAGATTGCCGACAGGTATATCTCAATCAACGGCGGCGAGTTCGACACTTGGCTGACGGCGTCCGTGGTTACGGGCGAGGCGACGGACGAGATTGTGTTTTACTGCGACAAATGGGGCGCGGCGGCGATAAGCAAAATCGAAATTGAGGACGCGTCGGACGCGAAGCTGTGTTCGCTCACGGTAAATTCGCTTCAATATACAAACGTAAAGGTCAACAACGTTAAATTTTACGCCGACGCGAACGGACAGCTGACGCTTAATTCCTTTGCCGATGGCGAGGAAATAAACATAGTCTGCGAGAAGGACGGCTATGCCGCGTCGGAAAAATCGGTGACGGTCGAAACCGATGATTTAAGCGTCGATATGCCGCTTGAATGCGAGCTTGACGCGAGTTATTACGAGTCCGATTTCGGAAACGAAAGCGGCAGTCTTGCGCTTGACGGCGAATTCGCGTTCGGAGAGGGCTATGACGCGGCGGCGCCGGTAAAAGTGTTCGGAAACATCACCTTTACCGATGAGGGAGCGCTGAAAATTACGACTGACACCGACGAAACGGTTGATATAGAGTATAGCTCCGACGGCATTTCAATAGGCGGCAGGGCGGTAACGTCAAAGGATAATATGGAATTTGAGGTTATCATAGACGCGCCACGTCAAACTGCGCGGCTCAGTGAAAACGGCTCCGCGGTATATGCCGAAATAAGCGGCGTCTTTTCGAAAATCACGGGTATTTCCGGCGAAAACGTGACGGTTGAGAGCATCGGACTCTCATATCCCGACGAGAGTAAAATAACAATCGGCGGCGCGGATGATGTATCGATAATCGCGGGCAAAAACACCGTTTATCATTACGATATATCCGCCGACTGCCCTATGGAGGGCGCCGAGTACAGTGTCGGCGTAACGGGCGCCGACGGCGTTTCGATAGACGGCAACGGGGATTTAATTGTCGCGTCCGACGCGGAGGACGGCGCGGCGGTTATAACGGCGGAATATAACGGCGCCTCGGCGAGCAAGACGGTTGAGATACATAAAAATCCGACGCTTGAAAACATCAAAACGAATATCACGTCAAGTGTTATGAACCTATATTCGTCGCAGAAATTGGAGCTTGTTTCGGCTGTCGACGAATACGGCAACGAGGTTTTTGCGGATTTTAAGGACTTTTTATCAAGCGACGAGAGCGTGATAGCGGTCGACAGCGCAGGCAATATAACCGCGGTCGGCGCGGGCACAGCCGTTGTACAGGCGAACGCCTATACCGGTGCGGACAATCCGTACTCGGTTGAGATAAGCGTCGCGGTATGCTATATCGACGGAATTTGCGAGGACGAAAGCACGTATGTGAAAAATGATTTTGCCGCGGATGAAAGCGTTTCTTCCTACTTATTGAGCCTTTCCGACGGAACGTCGGAGGAAATCGCGCCGACGGAGATTGACGCGTACAGCGCGGATAAGGACGGCATAGCGGTTACGGCGGTCTATGATACCGACGGACGGCTTACCTCGGTGCGCCGCGAGGATGTCAAAGCGGGCGACGCGATTTTAATTTCAAACGGTTCGAGAAAGATGTATTTTTCGGACGGCGCGGAATTTAAGGAAATTACCGAGCCGAACAGCGTAACGGCGGGCTTTGAAATAACCGCCGACGCGGGCGGGATGTACGAGATTTCTCCGGTGTACACTTTCGAAAACGTCGGTGAAGTAAAGGACGAGGGCAAAACATTTAGTGTCCCCTTTGCGGACGGGCTGTATGATATTACGTTTAAAAAAGGCGAAACGTGGCGCGGGGACATATATGTGAACGGCTATATGGCAGGGAACAACGTCGACCAATGCGACGCTGACAGAACGCTTACCGAGGGCTCGCTTTATACTGCCGAGGACGTAAAAATTCAAACCGGCAGCTTAAACGTAAGTATGACGGACGGCTCGACCGTTTTGGACTATGTTACCGTTACGAAAAAGCCCGAATTTTACGAAAGAGAGCCGAGGGTTTATATAATAGGCGACTCGCTCGCGTGCATATATTACGGCGAATTTGAGCAGGAGGTCGGCGGCGGACGCGCCGGTTGGGGACAGCAAATCGGCGACTTTTTAAACGTCGGCGTAACCGATTTGGCAAACAGCGGTCAGTACGCGGCGGGATTGTATTACACGGCGTTTCCGTCCGTTATCGAAAACGGCTGCGAGGGCGATATTTTGCTTATCGAGTGCGCGTATAACGACAGAAATTACTCGACGCGCGAGGAAATGACCTCGTGCGTTAAGGCAATGATTGCCGAGTGCCGCGAAAACGGCATAGAGCCGATTTTGGTAACGCCCAACGCGTCAAAGCACGACTATAAGCCGTCTGTCGCGTGGTCGAGCTACTTAAAGGATATAGCCGTCGACACCGACTGCGAGTGCATAGACCTCTCGAAGCTGAGCTATGATTTTCTCTGTTCGCTCTACGGTGACGATGAGGACAACGTTGTTACGATGAATTTCAACCTTACCGCCGTCGGAGGGGACACCCTTCACTCGTCATACGCGGGCGCGTACAAATGGGCGGCAACAGTCGCGCAGGAGCTGTGCGATTTGGGATATGAGGACTTGGTGAACAAGGACTTTTCATACACCTTTACCGATACCCTCGGAAACGTTATAACGGCACAGGTTGAATAGTAAGGATAACATACACTAAAATTGTCCTATTAAAACTAAAAGCGACTATTGTATTTGAGAATTGGCGTATATATAATGTAT
>JAJPXA010000245.1 GCA_021205715.1 Bacillota bacterium | reverse complement strand
TGCCGAATTTGAGGACAGGCTGTACAATGAATGTGTAGAAAAGGGTTATTTTCACGCGGAGGAGGACGAGAACAAAAAGCCTTTCACAATAGTTATCCCGCCCCCGAACGTAACCGGTCAGCTCCATATGGGACACGCGTTTGACGAAACCTTGCAGGATATATTGATTCGCTATAAGCGTATGCAGGGCTACAGCGCGCTTTGGGTGCCCGGAACAGACCACGCGGGCATCGCGACGCAGATTAAGGTTGAGGCGGAGCTTCGCGAAAAGGATGGTCTTACGCGCTATGACTTGGGACGCGAGAAATTCCTCGAGCGCGTCTGGGACTGGAAAGAAAATTACGGCGGCCGCATAGTAAATCAGCTAAAAAAAATAGGCTCGTCCTGCGATTGGGACAGAGAGCGCTTTACTATGGACGACGGCTGTTCAAAGGCGGTAAGAGAGGTGTTTGTAAACCTCTACAACAAGTGTCTTATTTACCGCGGTCCGCGAATTATTAACTGGTGCCCGAACTGTATAACCGCGCTTTCAAACGAGGAGGTTGAGCATACCGAGCAGGCGGGTCATTTTTGGCATATAAAATACCCGATTAAGGGCACGGATGAATTTGTTATAATCGCGACAACGCGTCCGGAAACGCTTTTCGGCGATACCGCAGTCGCGGTAAATCCCGATGATGAACGTTACACCGATTTGGTGGGCAAAACCTTGCTTCTGCCGCTTACCGAACGTGAGATACCGGTTATCGCGGATGAGTATGTCGACAAGGAATTCGGAACCGGCTGCGTTAAGATAACGCCCGCGCACGACCCGAACGACTTTGAGGTCGGCAAGCGTCACGACCTTGAAATCATAAAAGTATTGAACGACGACGCGACAATGAATGCCTATGCCGGAAAATACGAGGGTATGGACAGATACGAGTGCCGTAAGGCGATGATTAAAGACCTTGAGGAGCAGGGACTTTTGGTAAAGGTCGAGGATCACTCGCACAATGTCGGTCAGTGCTACCGCTGCGGAACGACGATAGAGCCTATCGTGTCCGACCAATGGTTTGTAAAAATGAAGCCGCTCGCCGAGGAGGCTATAAGAGTCGTAAAGGATAAGGAAACGGAGTTTGTTCCGGAGCGTTTTTCAAAGATTTATATGAACTGGATGGAGAACGTGTATGATTGGTGCATATCGCGTCAGCTTTGGTGGGGACACCGTATTCCCGCGTTCTACTGCGATGAGTGCGGCGAAATGACCGTGTCAAAGGAGGATATAACCGTATGCCCGAAGTGCGGCGGTAAGGTGCGGCAGGAGGAGGACGTTTTGGACACCTGGTTCTCATCCGCGCTGTGGCCGTTCTCAACGCTCGGTTGGCCCGATAAAACAAAGGATTTGGAATATTTCTATCCGACAAGCGTGCTTGTAACGGGCTACGACATAATATTCTTCTGGGTCGCGAGAATGATATTCTCAGCCTGCGAGCATACCGGCAAGCCGCCGTTTAAGCACGTATTCATTCACGGACTTGTCCGCGACGGCAAGGGCGAAAAAATGTCGAAATCAAAGGGCAACGGCGTTGACCCTCTGCAAATTATAGATATGTACGGCGCGGACGCGCTGCGTTTCACGCTTGTGACGGGTGTCGCTCCCGGAAACGATATGCGTTTCCCGGTTGTCTACGACCCGCCGGTTGAGCCGGGCAAAAACCCCGACCCGAACGTGAACAAAATTGTAAGCGCCCCGGGCGTCGAGGCGAGCCGCAATTTTGCGAACAAGATTTGGAACGCGTCGAGATTCGCGCTGATGAACCTCGATATAACCGAGAATAAGCTGCCGGAGATAAGCGGCCTACAGCTTGAGGATAAGTGGATTTTGTCGCTTTACAACACGCTCGTTAAAGAGGTTACGCAAAACCTCGACAGCTTCGAGCTTGGCGTGGCGTCCTCGAAGGTTTACAGCTTCATTTGGGACAGCCTTTGCGACTGGTATATCGAGCTTATAAAGCCGCGTCTTTTCGATAAAGAAAACCCGACCGGCAAAACGGCGCAGTATGTGCTGACATACGTGTTGTCGAACACGATGAAGCTCCTGCATCCGTTTATGCCGTTCATAACCGAGGAAATTTGGCAGCATCTGCCGCACGAGGGCGAGAGCATAGTTATAAGCAAATGGCCCGAGTACCGCGATGACCTGCGCTTTGCGGCGGAGGAGGAGCAGATGACGCTCATAATGGACGCGATAAGCGCGATAAGAAACCGCCGCGCGGAAATGAACGTGCCGCCGTCAAAGAAAGCGAAAACGATAATCGTTACGGATAAGCAAAGCGTGTTCGAAGCGGGACGCGTGTTCTTTGAGAAGCTTGCGTCCGCGTCAGAGGTTACTATACAGAGCGATAAAAGCTGCATAAGCGAGGGCGCGGTGAATATCATAGTGCCGAGCGCGGAGGTATTTTTGCCGCTTGACGAGCTCGTCGACAAGGCAAAAGAGCTTGAAAGACTCAATAAGGAGAAAAAGAGCCTTGAGGGCGAGATTAAGCGCGTAGAGGGCAAGCTGAACAATGCCGGCTTTGTCAATAAAGCGCCCGCCGCCGTTGTTGACGAGGAAAGAGCCAAGGGAGAAAAATATAAGGAAATGCTTGACAAGGTAATTGAAAGCATTAAGAATATGGAAAATATGTAATTTGCTAAAACGCGCTTTCATATGCGAAAGCGCGTTTTTTCGGAAAAGGTGGTACTATGAACTACAGTGAAGCGATTGATTATATACATTCGATACCCAAATTCGTGCGCCCGTTGGGCAATGAAAAGCTCGGCGCGCTTTTGGCGCGGTTAGGGGAGCCGCAGAAAATCGGAAATTATATCCATATTGCCGGTACAAACGGCAAAGGCTCGGTTGCCGCGATGCTCTCGCAAATCCTCACGGAGCAGGGCTATAAAACGGGGATGTTTACTTCGCCGTTTATCGAGGTGTTTAACGAGCGCATACAGATAAACAACGCGCTTATATCGGATGCCGACCTTGCAGAATACGCCTCGCGAGTAAGGCGCGTTATGGAGGAGAGCGTAGATTACGTGTCCGAGTACGCGTTTATAACAGCACTCGCGTTTTT
>JAJPXA010000185.1:2613-3107 GCA_021205715.1 Bacillota bacterium | reverse complement strand
GACTGCAAGTCCTTGCGGAGCGCGAGGCAGAGCCTCGCATATATTACACATCTAAACCCAAATTATACATACACTAATCCAAAGGAGAGATTTATTATGGAAAGAGCAATTGTTTTGGCGGCGTCGGCAATCGGCGCGGGAATCGCTATGATAGCGGGCGTGGGACCCGGAATAGGACAGGGCTTTGCCGCAGGCAAGGCGGCGGAAGCGGTCGGCAGACAGCCGGAGGCGAGGGGCGATATAACCTCCACAATGCTTTTCGGCTGCGCGGTAGCCGAATCGACCGGCATATACGGCTTGGTAGTCGCACTGATACTGCTTTTCGCAAATCCGCTTGTGGGAATGCTATAATTCCTCACGGAACGGAGATTTTAAATTTGCGAGTCAAATTTTGAATGACCGGAGAGAACGAAGTGAACGGAGGCGCATAATATGGACGAGTACTTGTCATTTGTAACGATAGACGTATGGACGCTTATTTTTACATGGGTAAA
>JAJPXA010000185.1:0-2603 GCA_021205715.1 Bacillota bacterium | reverse complement strand
GCGGAGGATGAGGAAACAAAGGCGCTTCGAATGAAATCGGAATATGCCGATAAGTTAGCGTCCGCGGATGAGGAGGCGCAGGGGATAATAAAAACAGCCGCGGAAACCGCCGACAGGCACGGCGAGAAAATCATAAGCGACGCGCGCGACGAGGCGGAGCGCATAATGCGAAGGAGTATGAAAAAAACAGAGCTTGAACGCGAGGAAGCGCGAAAAGAGGTTCAAGCCGAAGCCGCGGCTTTGGCTGCGGATATCGCCGAAAAGCTGCTTGCCGCCGACTTGGAGGATAAGGCAAAGGATGACAGGCTTATAAACGATATTATCGGGAGGATATAGGAGATGAAAACTGCCGAGGTATACGCGGACGCGTTTTATTCCCTTGCCAAGGAGAGCGGCAAGGAGAAGAAGCTGCTGCTTGAGCTTAAATACATTTTAAATATTTTGGAGCAATGTCCGCAATACGAAAAAATTCTTGATTCGCCCCGCATAAGGCGAGGAGTGCTTACGAAAATTTTAGACGAGGATTTTAAAGAACTAATTGACGGGTACACGCTGAATTTGCTTAAAATTCTAAGCAACGAGCGCCTAATATGCCGAACAGACGAGTGCGTGAAAAGGTATGAGCAAAATTACAACGCGGATCACAACATAAGGGTCGTGCGCGTGACTACGGCGAAGCCGTTGGATGCGGGAATTGAAAAAAGGCTGATACAAAAGCTCACGAAAAAATTCGGCGGCGAAATTGTTATAAAAAAACTCGTAAATCCCGACTGTATCGGCGGCATTATAATTCAGTCGGACGGCATAACAACAGACGCGAGCATAAAATCAAAGCTTAACGATATAAGGCGCGCATTGGCATAGGAGAAAGAAATGCGGGATATAACCAATATTATAAAGGAACGTATAAAAAATTACGAGAATGTCATAAACGAAACAGAAACGGGTTACGTTATTGACGTGGGCGACGGAATAGCGCGAATACACGGCTTGAGCAATTGTATGGCGGGCGAGCTTTTGGAGATTGACAACGGCGCCGCGGCAATGGCGATGAACCTTGAGGAGGACTATGTAAGCGCCGTTGTTTTGGGGAGCGACGTCGGAATATGCGAGGGAAGCGCCGCGCGGCGCACCGGCAAGGTGGTAAGCGTCCCCGCGGGCGACGCTATGATAGGGCGCGTGGTGGACGCTTTGGGTAATCCCATTGACGGCAAGGGGACAATAAATGCGGAGGAAAGACGTAATATCGAGGCTCCCGCCGCAGGAATTATCGAGCGAAAATCGGTACACATACCGCTGCAAACCGGCATTAAAGCGATAGACTCAATGATTCCGATAGGAAGAGGTCAGAGGGAGCTTATAATAGGCGATCGAGGGACAGGAAAAACCGCGATTGCCGTAGACACTATAATAAACCAAAGGGACACGGGCGTGATATGTATTTATGTCGCGATTGGGCAAAAGCAGTCGACGGTGGTGTCGCTTGTCAACACACTTGAAAAAAGCGGCGCTATGGATTACACGATAATAGTGTCGGCAACCGCGTCGGAATCGGCGGCAATGCAGTATATCGCCCCGTATGCCGGATGCGCGATGGGCGAGTATTTTATGTACGGCGGTCGTGACGCGCTTATAATATACGATGACCTTTCAAAACACGCGGTCGCGTACCGCGCGCTGTCGCTGCTTTTAAGACGTCCGCCCGGACGCGAGGCGTACCCGGGCGATGTGTTTTATCTGCATTCGCGTCTTTTGGAACGCGCGGCGAGCCTTTCGGACGAGGCGGGCGGCGGCACACTTACGGCGCTCCCGATAATAGAAACGCAGGCGGGTGATGTGTCGGCATATATACCGACGAACGTAATATCCATAACCGACGGGCAGATATTCTTGGAAACGGAAATGTTCCGCGCGGGAGTTATGCCCGCGGTAAATCCGGGTATAAGCGTGTCGCGCGTAGGCGGAAACGCGCAGATTAAGGCGATGAAAAAGGTTTCGGGAAGCCTGAAATTGGCATATTCGCAGTATATCGAGCTTAAAGCGTTCGCGCAGTTCGGCTCAGACCTCGATGCCGACACGAAAACGCGGCTTGCAATGGGCGAGCGCATAGTTGAGGTTTTAAAACAAGACCGCGCCGCTCCGGTAAGGGTATCTCTTCAGGTTGCCGTGATTTACGCGGTAATAAACGATATGCTCTCCGATATTGCGGTTGAGGATATCGCCGATTTTGAAGCCGCGCTGTTTTCATACATCGAAACCCGCGCGGACGCAATAATTAAAAATATAGAAACCGGCGGAGATTTGACCGCCGAAACGGAAGATATGATAAAAACAGCAGTGCAGGAATGCAAAAAGGGGTTTGTATAAATTATTGATGTGTTGGACTTGGGGCTACTCGCCCCAAACCCTCGCAAGCCTTTAAAAAGGCTTGACCTAAACTTTGCTGCGAAACTATCGTTTCGCTTTTGGGAAAGATTGCGGACATAGTGGTAATTGTTGATACTCGGCGGGATGGATAGTTTTGGGAAAGCTGATAAGTTAATGAAGCATTCACGCAAGCTAAAGGAGAGAATATATAAAAACGGATGTTTTTATATATTCCG
>JAJPXA010000209.1 GCA_021205715.1 Bacillota bacterium | reverse complement strand
GGAGAATAAAATGCCGCGTTTTTTTGTGCCGAAAGAGAATATAACAGACGATAAAATAATAATAACAAGCGGCGACGTCGCGCACATAACGCGCGTATTAAGAATGGGCGCCGGTGACAAAATACTCGTATGCGACGGCAAAGGCTTTGAATATGACGCGGAAATCGTGGAAACCGGAAAAAAAGAGATTATTTTCCGCGTTTTGGAAAAAACGGAAAGCAAAAACGAGCCGAATATATCCGTCACGCTCTACCAGGGCGTGCCGAAAGGCGGCAAAATGGAGTACATCATCCAAAAAACCACCGAGCTTGGCATAACGTCAATCGTTCCGGTGGAAATGGCGCGGTGCGTTTCAAAAATCAAAGGCGGCGATAAAATCGAGCGCTGGAACAAAATTTCCGCCGAGGCGGCAAAGCAGTCACAGCGGGGCATAGTCCCGAGAGTATGCGAACCGATGTCATTTCGCGAGGCGGCGGAGCGGATGAAAAAGGATGATTTGTTTTTCGCGCCGTATGAGTGCGAGGAAACGGGCGGCTTAAAAAACACGCTCCTTTCAAAAAAAGACGTGAAAACCGTATCATTTATGATAGGTCCCGAGGGCGGCTTTGATTTATCCGAAATCGAGGCGCTCAAAGCGGCGGGCATACCGACGGTGACGTTGGGACGCCGCATCCTGAGAACGGAAACGGCGGGCGAGGCTGTTTTGGCGATGATAATGTATGAGATAGGAGATGTTAATAATTGACACTTCAGGAAATTATAGACGACAGCAAAAGCATAGTGTTTTTCGGCGGCGCGGGAGTGTCGACCGAGAGCGGCATACCGGATTTCCGCAGCACGGACGGGCTGTATAATATGAAATACAAATATCCGCCGGAAACGATATTGAGCCGCACGTTTTTTATGAGCAATCCTAAGGAATTTTACAAATTTTACCGTGATAAGCTGATAGTGCATAACGTGAAGCCGAACAAGGCGCATTTGAAGCTCGCCGAGCTTGAAAAAGCCGGAAAGCTGACGGCGGTGGTCACGCAGAATATCGACGGACTGCATCAGGCGGCGGGGAGCAAAAACGTGTATGAGCTGCACGGCACGATTTTAAAAAATCATTGTATGAAATGTCATAAAAGCTACACGCTTGAATATATAGAAGAAAGCGGGGAAATCCCCGTATGCGGCTGCGGCGGAATAATAAAGCCCGACGTGGTGCTTTACGAGGAGCCGCTCGACGACGAGTGCATAGCCGGAGCGGTGGACGCGATATCGAAAGCCGACACGCTTATAATCGGCGGGACGTCGCTCGCGGTATATCCTGCGGCGGGATTTATCAATTATTTCGGCGGCAGGCATTTGGTTATTATAAACAAAGCCGCGACAAGCGCGGATACGAAAGCGGAATTGGTGATAAGAGAGCCAATCGGAGAAACTTTGGGAAAAATAGAAATAATATAAGGAGAAAATAAGATGTTTAATTTTGGCAAGGATTTGATAAAAGAGGTAAAAAAGGCAATGCAAAAAAGAATTGACAGCATTAACAAGGATAATTTCGAGAAATTTATACCCGAGGCTGTAAAAAAAGAGGTAAGCACGGTTGTAAAGCGCAAGGAAAAGAGAAAGCGCAAATTTCCGTGGCTCGCGCTGGGAATCGGCGCCGCGGCGGCGGCGGTCGGAATCGGCACGGCAAAGCTGATATACGATAAGAGCCTGAAAAAGGCGGTCATTTTGGTGGGCGACGGCAAAAAGCCGTCGAAACCGTTAACCATAGGCGGCTTTAAGGGATACGCGTTAAAGTATACCACGATCGACGAGTTTGACACGGTGCTCGATAATCTCGCGTTAAGCGGAATCGAGGAAATAGTTATTGTTCCCATGACCGTGTTAAACGGCTACGAGAATGAGAAAATAAGAAAAATCGCCGAGTATAAGGGCGGACTTTTCGCGGCGGTCAGCTATGCACCGGCGCTGATGTCGTCGGACGAGGACTACGATTATATCGCAAGCACGCTTATCGCCTGCACCGCCGGCGTGGCGGACGATACGGCGGTAGTGTACGTCGGAAAGGGAACGACGCATTATTCTAACGCCGCGTATATCGCGCTTTCGGAGCGCTTAAAGGATTTCGGCTGCTATAACGTTTTCATCGGAACCGCGACCGCGTACCCGAGCTTCGAGAGAGTGGAAAAGGAAATTGCCGAGGGCAGATTTGAAAAGGTTGTTGTATGCCCGCTTGAGCTTACGCTGACTGACGAGTTCAAAAACGAGCTTTGCGGGGATGAGGAAAGCTCGTGGCAGTACAGATTTACGGAGCTGGGATATGAATGCTCGTGCTATTTAAAGGGCTTGTGCGCGTATAAGGGCATAAGAAAGCTGATAGTGGAGCATACAAAATCGGCAATGTAAATTTATGGAAAATCAATAAAACAAGGTGGATAATAAAATGACAATACTTTATGAGGTTCACGATAATCTGTATGTGAATCTGACAAATAAATGCCCCTGCGCCTGCACATTTTGCCTGCGTCAGGACAGGAACGAGATGAATCACAGCGGCAGTCTGTGGCTGGAGCGGGAGCCGACCGCCGAGGAGGTCAAGGCGGAATTTGAAAAATTCGATATGGCAAAATACGGCGAGGTGGTATTCTGCGGCTTCGGCGAGCCGACCGAGCGGCTTGACGTACTGCTTGACACGGCGGCGTTCGTAAAGGAAAAATACGGCAAAACCATAAGAGTAAACACAAACGGACTGGGAGATTTGGTAAACGGCAGGAACACCGCGCCGATGTACGCGGGATTGGTAAACATAGTGTCGATAAGCCTTAACACGCCCAATCCCGAGCGGTATTTGGAGCTTACGCGGAGCAAATTCGGCATAGGCTCGTTTGACGCGCTTATCGAGTTCGCGAAAAACGTGAAGCAATATGTCGACGAGGTCGTGCTGACCACCGTCGAAACGACTCTCACGAAAGAGGAGGAGGCTCAATGCGCCGAAATCTGCGAGGCAATCGGCGCGAAATACAGAATCCGCCCATTTGAATAACACGCCCACAAGGTGTGGACAAATGGCGCGCAATATGATATAATAATATTATGAGAAAAGCGAAAGAAATAGCGGGGCGAAAATG
>JAJPXA010000025.1 GCA_021205715.1 Bacillota bacterium | reverse complement strand
CTAACTTTGCCGCTGATCGGGAAAGGGTGTTTATCGTCGCCATACCCTCAGCCGCGATTGTGATTACGTAGCCGCCGGTGATGTCTATTTCATCATCGTCGCCGTCGCCGAAATCTATTCCGTCGGCATCGGACGCTTTGCAGCCGTCAACTATTACAATGCCGCCGTTAATAAGCAAACTGCCGTTGGAGTCAAGACCGTCGCCGGTGCTTGTTATCGTCATATAGATATAGCCGCCGTCTATTTGGATGTAGCCGTAATCGGAGCTGTCGTCGCCGCCCGGGTCTGTGCCCGCGTTATTGTCATCGCCGGGTGCCATAAGCTTTATTGATGAGGTTGATGCCGTTTCATCCGAATCAGGCTCGTCGCCCGCGCCGTTAATGCCGTCGTCGGTCGCCTTTATTATCATAGTACCGCCCGAGATGTATATTTCCGCGCCCTCAAGTCCCTCATAGGAGTTTTCAACGTTTATCGTGCCGTTATAAATATACAAATACACATCCGCATGAACGCCATCGTCCGAGCTTGTAACGGTTATTTCAGGCTCGGTTGAACCTTCCGAATCGCCGATATACACGGAGCTGTTCGAGTGAATCGAGTCGTCATAGCTGTCAACGGTTATATCGCCGTCGGTAATATAAATATTGCCCGACGCTTTAAGTCCCTTACAGCTTTCGTCCGTTTCCGAACCGCTTGCGCCGCCGTTTGTGGTAATATTGAGCGTGCCGCCGCTAACGTACAAGTCAGACGACGATTGTATGCCGTCAAGTGTGGCATTTACCGTAATTGTGCCGTCCGAGATATTTATATCGCCGGTCTTGCACTGTATACCGTCCTCGGTGCTTGTGATGTTGAGCGTGCCGCCGGTAATGTCAATCTCGCCCGCGACATATGCGGAAACAGTTTCCTCTGTAGCATCCGTATATATAATTTCATTTACCTGTATGCCGTCCGTGGCTTGGGTCAGTGTGACACTGCCGCCGCTGATTGTGACATTCTTAACAGCCTTTATGCCGTCCTCACCCGCCGATGCGGTAATCGTGCCGTCGCTGATTAGTATGCAGCCGTCGCCGTCAGCGTGCGTTCCGGTTTCCGTTGTGCCGTCCTCCAAATACGCTATGCTCGACGCGTTTGCTTTAAGCGCCTCGCCGGTAGCCGTTATGTTAAGCGTGCCGCCTTTTATTTCAAGCAAGGTGTCCGCCTGAATACCGTCATTTGTTGTTCCGTCTTCGTCACTTGAAGCGTTTACGGTAATTACACCGCCGTTTATCGTAACCGTGCCGCCGCTCTCGTAATCCTCGGTGGAAAGGGACGGGTCACTGTTCGAGCGAATGCCGTCGCCCGTAGACGTTACAGTAACAGAATCATTCTTTGCCGTTATCTTAACCGAATCATTACCCTGTATACCGTCCGCGCCCGAGTTTACGACAAAAACGCCGTTGCCGATTTCAAGATCGCCTTTGCAGTGAATACCTTTGCCGGTCGATGTGACATTAAAGGTGTCGGTATCATTATCGCACTTTATCGACAAATCCTTTTTGGTCAAAATCGCCGCAGTGCTGTCACCCGTTGAGGCGAATGAACACGTGCCGTTGGGGATAAGATTTATTTTAACCTTCGCGTCAGACGCGCAGAACGGCTGTTCATCCGCAGTAGATGATGTAACGCTCACGCTGTCAAGAGTAATATTTACCGCGCTGTCTGTCGCGGTAACGATAATCTGACCGTCCGTAAGCGAGCCGTCTATCTCATAATCGCCGCCCGCCGATATGGTTACGGTTGAGTTTTCGTTATCCACGGTGACATTGGCTATGTTAATCGCCGTTATATTGCCTTGCTCAAGATGAATTATTCCGTCACCGGTTGATGTGCCGTAGATTAGGATATCGTTTACAGCAAATTCGCCGTCGGTTGTTGTTGCAAATGTGTCCCCATTTAGGTTTGTGGTATCCGCCGGAACTATTCTTATATAAAGCGTCGAGCAGTTTTCAGCCGAATCTCCGAGATCCACCTTGCTGAACGCCTGATAAAGCGTTTTGTTGTCTGTCAATGCATACGACTCTCCGACATTTGCAAATGTCGTGCCGTCCGTTGAATACTGCAGCTTATAGCTTGCGGGGCCTTTCTTCGAAGCGCCGACCTTTGCCGATACCATAATATCGGTATAATTTTCGGTTGACAATGCAACCTGAACATAAGGCGATTCACCCCACGCCGCGTCATCAGACGCCGCAAGCACCGCGCTCGTTCTCGATGTTAATGTAACCGTTTCGTCGGTATCGGTATATCCCGAGCTTACTCCGAGCGCCGTTGTGTTCTCGCCGTCAACGCTCGCCGTTATCGCCGCCGAAACATCACCCTCTGTATTCGCACCGGAAATTTCGGTTTCGGTGCTGTATCTGAACGCGGATATAACTCCCTCGTCAAGCTCCGGCAGTGACGATGATTCCGTTGTCGTAACGGTTATCGTAATATCGCCGTTTATTTTTGTTATTCTGTAAAGATTTTCCACGCCCGTATCGGAATAGCCTTTAATTGCATTGTAATTTTCCGTCGGCGTTACCTCCACGCTTGCAACCTCATAACCGTCTTCAACCACAACAAGGAAATTAATCTGCGGTTTGAGCGTTGAATCCGTGGTAACCTCACCGTCATCGCTGTTTCTTGCGTATGTGGTTGTGACATTCGTTTCGTCCGCCTCTGTGTAATCCTGAGTGTGGTATACGTTTATAGTTGCGTGTTCATCGGTTACAAACGTGCCGACATATCCGGTTGTTTCCGTTTCATCGCTGTCGGTCGTTTCCGGGTACGTATATGCGCCGCACAGCGGTTCCATACCGCTGCCCCCGCCCCACAAAAAGCCTTTAAGCGTCTGTTTGTCCGGGTCAAAGCTGACCGTGTCCTCCGTTATGGTTACCTCTGTTGTTCCCAAAGCTAAATCACATTCTGTCGATTTTACCGTAACCAATGCTCCGTTTTCATAAATCGCGGCGTAAGCCGTGACTCCCTCCATTGCCTCGCCCGACGTTACCGTCATAGCGATTCCGTTGTCGTATGTCATCGCGTCAATGCTTACGGTTTCCCCCGTCCGCCTTAACAAATGCGCACAATGACATCAACATCGCCGCCGCGGCTATAAGCGCGGTACAGCGT
>JAJPXA010000252.1:2602-3186 GCA_021205715.1 Bacillota bacterium | reverse complement strand
ACAGTAGCAAATCCGCCGTTTGTGGGCGCAAGAATGATGAACGCGGCGCAAAAAAAGGATATAAATGATATTTTCACGGGTTGGAAAAATCTCGGCAATCTTGATTATGTTTGTTGTTGGTACAAAAAAGCCGCCGATTTTATGAAAGGCACAAAAATTCGTGCCGCACTGGTATCGACGAATTCGGTATCGCAGGGTGAGCAGGTCGCAATTCTTTGGAAACCGCTGTTTGAAAACGGAACGCATATTGACTTTGCTCACTGCACATTCAGATGGGACAGCGAGGCAAAGCTTAAGGCACACGTTCATTGTGTTATAATCGGATTCAGCAACGCTCCGCGCGACGGTGAAAAAATAATCTATACCGACGGGCGACCGCAAACGGCGCAAAACATCAACGGCTATCTGCTTGACGCAGACAACGTTTTTGTCGAGAGCCGAAGCAAGCCGATTTGCGATGTTCCGCAGATAGGAATAGGAAATCAACCTATTGATGATGGGAACTATTTATTTGCATACGATGAAATGAAAGACTTTGTAAAGAAAGAGCCGACCTCGGAAAAATATTTTAAACCATGGTATGG
>JAJPXA010000252.1:0-2592 GCA_021205715.1 Bacillota bacterium | reverse complement strand
TCGGTATTGCCTATGGCTCGGTGAGTGCCCGCCGAATGAATTAAGAAAAATGCCCGAATGTATGAAAAGAATAGAAGCTGTTTGGGATTTCAGGCTTGCAAGCAAAAGCGCGGGAACCGTAAAGCTCGCCGAAAAGCCGACGCATTTTCATGTTGAAAATATGCCGAAAGGAAATTATATTATAATACCGGAAGTATCCTCTGAAAAGAGAAGATATATACCAATGGGATTTATGACATCGGATATTCTTTGCAGTAATCTTGTCAAAATCATTCCCGATGCCACATTATACCATTTCGGTGTTTTAACCTCAAACGTTCATATGGCATGGACAAGAGCCGTGTGCGGGCGGTTAAAGAGTGACTACCGCTATTCAAAGGATATTGTCTACAATAACTTCCCGTGGTGCAGTCCCACGGACGAGCAAAAGAAAAGGATTGAGCGGACGGCGCAGGGCATTATTGACGCGCGGGCGTTGTACCCCGACAGCTCGCTCGCCGATCTTTACGACGAGCTGACAATGCCGCCGGAATTGCGGAAGGCGCATCAAAATAATGGACCGCGCGGTAATGGAGGCATACGGATTTGACGTGCAAACCACGACCGAAACCGGCTGCGCGGCGGAGCTGATGCGGATGTATCGGGAGATATGCGGGGGATAAAGCTGTACGAAAAATAAAAAAGGCGGGCGCCGGTATGCAACACAGCGCCCGCCCTAAGGTGATTGGTAGCGGTAAGTGGACTTGAACCACTGACACCACGGGTATGAACCGTGTGCTCTAGCCAGCTGAGCTATACCGCCGCAACAATAAAGATTATACTTGATATTTACTTATTTGTCAAGTATTTTTTGAAAAAAATTTAAATCGCCGCAAAACTAAAATTTATCGGCTTAATATTGACAATCGGCAAATCTTGTGCTAATATATGTATAACAAAGGAGTTCTCGTAAAGCGGAACTCTGTTTTTTTAGGAGGTAGAATTATGTCGAAAATAGAAATGAAAACGCCGCTTGTCGAAATGGACGGCGATGAAATGACGAGGGTTATATGGCAGTGGATAAAGGATATACTTCTTGAGCCGTATATAGACTTAAAGACCGAATACTATGATTTGGGACTTGTTAAGAGAAACGAAACCAATGACCAAGTAACAATCGACAGCGCCGAGGCTACGAAAAAATACGGTGTCGCGGTAAAGTGCGCGACGATAACGCCGAACGCGGCGAGAATGCCCGAATATAACCTCAAGGAAATGTGGAAATCGCCCAACGGCACGATAAGAGCGATGCTCGACGGCACGGTTTTCAGAACCCCGATTTTGGTAAAGGGCATCACACCGTACATTCCGACGTGGACGGAGCCTATAACAATCGCGCGTCACGCCTACGGCGATGTTTACAAGAATGTTGAAATGCAGGTTCCCAAGGGCGCGAAAGCGGAGCTTGTTATGACGGACAAGGACGGAAACAAGACCTCCGAAACGATTCTCGATTTCAAGGATTCGAGCGGCATTATTCAGGGACTTCACAACCGCGACGACTCGATAGCGTCGTTCACGAAGGCTTGCTTTAATTACGCGCTTGATATGAAAAAGGATTTGTGGTTCGCTACAAAGGACACCATTTCAAAGAAGTATGACCACAGATTTAAGGATATTTTCGCGGAGATTTTCGAGGCGGAATACAAAGAGAAATTCGACGCGGCGGGAATTGAATACTTCTACACGCTTATCGACGACGCGGTAGCGCGCGTTATCCGTTCGAACGGCGGCTATATCTGGGCGTGCAAAAACTACGACGGCGACGTAATGTCGGATATGGTGGCGACGGCTTACGGCTCGCTCGCGATGATGACCTCGGTTCTCGTGTCGCCCGACGGCATTTACGAATACGAGGCGGCGCACGGCACAGTTCAGCGCCATTATTACAAGCATCAAAAGGGTGAGGAAACCTCGACAAACTCCGTCGCGACGATTTTCGCGTGGACGGGCGCGCTCAGAAAAAGAGGCGAGCTTGACGGAACGCCCGAGCTTGTAAAATTCGCGGACAACCTCGAAAAGGCTACGATTGACACAATCGAATCGGGCATTATGACCGGCGATTTGTATCTGCTCTCGAAGCTCGAAAACAAGAAAAAGGTAAACACAAAGGAATTTTTGGAAGCCGTAAACGACACGCTTTCAAAGCTGATGTGATATTGAGTTATATTTACAAAAAAACTGCCTCGGCGAAGCTGCCGAGGCGGTTTTTTGCTTAAAGCTTGTTATTTATATCATATATCGGACGGGAAATTATTAAGATTGCCGTAATTTAACCTTATGTGGTCGGCAACCATTGCGATAAATTCGGAGTTTGAAGGTTTGCCCTTTTTGTTATTTACGGAGCAGCCGAAAATTTCATATATTTTGCTGCGGCTGCCGCGATTCCATGCCAATTCTATCGCGGTGCGTATCGAACGCTCGACGCAGCTTGCGACTGTGCGGTGGAGCTTCGCGATGTCGGGGTAAAGCTGCTTGGTTATATAAGTTAACGGCGCCGTGTCTTCCACTGCCATCATTATCGCCGTGCGGATGTATTGATATCCCTTTACG
>JAJPXA010000003.1 GCA_021205715.1 Bacillota bacterium | reverse complement strand
AAACAACATAATGTAGAAATTTCTTATGCAGATAATGGAGAAAAAGGGTATTCCCACTCATTTTGTAGAGGAAATTTCCGACCGTGAAACGGTTGTTAAAAAGGTTGAGATTGTGCCGCTTGAGGTAATTATAAGAAATATCGCGGCGGGCAGCTTTTCAAAGCGCTTCGGAATCGAGGAGGGCAAGGAATTAAAATGCACCACTCTCGAATATTGCTTAAAGGATGATGATTTGGGCGACCCGATGATTAATGATTACCAGATTTTAGCTATCGGTGCGGCAACGCGCGAGGAGCTTGACACAATCGCGGATTTAACCTTTAAGGTAAACGATGTTTTAAAAGCATATTTTGCAAGCATAAACATTGAATTGGTCGACTTCAAAATTGAATTCGGACGCACGCCCGACGGCAAAATTATACTTGCCGACGAAATTTCGCCCGACACCTGCCGTCTTTGGGACGCGACAACGCACGAAAAGCTCGACAAGGACCGCTTCCGCCGTGATATGGGCAACGTCGAGGAGGCGTATGAGGAAGTATTTAAGCGCTTGGGCTTAAACTGATTCCCAATCTAATATGGAGGATATTATGACAGATACTTATGAAAGTCCGCTTAACTCGCGCTACGCGTCGAAGGAGATGCAGTATATCTTCTCCCCCGACAAGAAGTTTTCAACCTGGAGAAAGCTTTGGATTGCGCTCGCGGAAAGCGAAAAGGAGCTTGGTCTTGATATAACGGAGCATCAGATTGAGCAAATGAAAGAGCATATTTACGATATAAATTACGACGTTGCAAAGGCACGTGAAAAAGAGGTGCGCCACGACGTAATGTCGCACGTTTACGCCTACGGCGTGCAGTGCCCGGACGCGAAGCCGATTATTCACCTCGGCGCGACGAGCTGCTATGTCGGCGACAACACGGATATTATCATTATGACCGAGGCTATGGAGCTTGTCAAAAGGAAGCTCGTATGCCTTATAAACGAGCTTAAAAAATTCGCGGTGGAGTACAAAGACCTCCCGACATTGGCATTCACTCATTTTCAGCCCGCGCAGCCGACAACAGTCGGAAAGCGCGCGACGCTTTGGCTTGAGGATTTGCTGATGGATTTGGAGGATGTTGAGTATCAGCTTTCTAAAGCGAAGCTTTTGGGCTGCAAGGGCACAACCGGAACGCAGGCGAGCTTCTTGGAGCTGTTTAACGGCGACCACGAGAAATGCAAAAAGCTCGATGAGCTAATCGCCGAGAAAATGGGATTTTCATCCTGTTTCCCCGTAAGCGGTCAGACGTACCCGCGAAAGCTCGACTCGCAAATGTTAAACACCTTGAGCCTCATTGCGCAGAGCGCGTACAAATTCTCGAACGATATACGGCTTTTGCAGCATTTGAAGCAAATAGAGGAGCCGTTTGAAAAATCACAGATAGGCTCGTCGGCAATGGCGTACAAGCGCAACCCGATGCGAAGCGAGCGAATCGGTTCGCTCGCGCGTTACGTTATAGTGGACGCTTTAAACCCCGCGATAACCGCGTCGACGCAGTGGTTCGAAAGAACCCTCGACGACAGCGCGAACAAGCGCATTTCGGTGCCGGAGGCATTTTTGGCTGTCGACGCCATTTTGAGCCTTTACATCAACGTCGTGGATGGTTTGGTTGTCTACGACAAGGTAATCGAGCAGCAGTTTATGCGTGAAATCCCGTTTATGGCTACCGAGAACATTATGATGGACGCTGTAAAGCGCGGCGGCGACAGACAGGATTTGCACGAGAAGATAAGAGTGTATTCAATGGAGGCGGGCAAGCGCGTTAAAGCAGAGGGCAAAGACAACAACCTCACCGAGCTTATCGCGAACGACCCCGCATTCGGAATGACAAAGGACGAGATTGACGCGCTTTTGAAGCCTGAAAACTTCGTAGGACGCGCGCCGCGTCAGGTCGACGATTTCATCGCGGAATATGTTAATCCCGTGATTGAGAAAAATAAGGATTTGTTGGGCGTTGAGGTTGAAATCAACGTTTAATAACTACAGATAAGGAGAAATAATATGGTTAAAGCTATTGTAGGCGCAAACTGGGGCGACGAGGGCAAAGGCAAGATTACGGATATGCTTGCCGCAGACTCCGACATCGTTATAAGATTTCAGGGCGGCGCCAATGCGGGACACACTATTATAAACGAGTACGGCAAATTTGCTTTGCATCTTCTCCCGTCGGGTTCCTTTAACAAAAACGTTGTTAATATGATAGGCAACGGTGTTGCTTTGGATATTCCCGAGCTTATAAAGGAGATTGAAGAGGTTGTAAAGCGCGGCGTGCCGAAGCCGAATATAGTAATTTCGGAGCGCGCGCAGGTACTTATGCCGTATCACAAGCTGTTTGACCTTTATGAGGAGGAGCGTCTTTCCGACCGACAATTCGGCTCGACAAAATCGGGAATCGCGCCGTTCTTCTCGGATAAATTTGCAAAGATAGGCTTCCAGGTTTGGGAGCTGTTCGATGAGGACAGATTAAAGGAAAAGATTGTAAATGTACTTGAGGTTAAAAACCTTATGCTCGAGCATATTTATCACAAACCTCTAATCGACGCGGACGAGCTTTGCGAAACGCTCGTCGAATACGGAAAAATGATAAAGCCGTACGTTATCGACTCGGTTTCGTTTATGCCCGAAGCGATAACATCGGGCAAGACGATTTTGCTTGAGGGTCAGTTGGGCTCTTTGAAGGATCCCGATTTCGGCATATATCCTATGACGACATCTTCGTCGACATTGGCAGGATACGGCGCGGTCGGCGCGTGCATACCGCCGTATGCGATAAAGGAGATTATAACCGTCGTAAAGGCATACTCATCGGCAGTCGGCGCGGGAGCGTTTGTTTCCGAGATATTCGGCGACGAGGCTGACGAGTTAAGACGCCGCGGCGGCGACGGCGGCGAGTTCGGCGCTACAACCGGCAGACCAAGACGTATGGGTTGGTTTGACTGCGTGGCATCGCGCTACGGCTGCCGAGTTCAGGGCACAACGCAGGTCGCGTTTACCGTGCTTGACGTTTTGGGATACTTAAAGGAAATTCCGGTATGCGACGGCTATGAAGTTGACGGCGAGGTCACGCGCGACTTCCCCACCACCATCAAGCTCTAAATCGCAAAGCCGGTGTTAAAGGTGCTTCCCGGTTGGGAATGCGATATAC
>JAJPXA010000151.1 GCA_021205715.1 Bacillota bacterium | reverse complement strand
TTGGAGTACAGTAGGGAATATCTTAATTTGCTGTCGGAGCAGTTTCCGACTATAAAATCCGCCTCGTCGGAGATAATTCATTTGCAGTCGCGTCAAAAGCTGCCGAAGCTGACGGAGCATTTTATGAGCGACATTCACGGCGAGTACGAGTCGTTTCTTCATATAGTAAAGAGCGCGTCGGGCGTGATAAAGGATAAGATAACATCGTTTTACGGCTACACGCTGTCCGAAAACGACAGAAACGTTTTGGCAACGCTTATATTTTATCCCGAGCAGAAGCTCGATTATATAAAGCGCCGAGGCGACGACACCGATGATTGGTATAAGATAACCATTCACCGGCTTATTGAAATTTGCCGCTGTGTCGGCGCGAAATATACGCGCGCGGGCATAAGAGGACTGCTTCCGCAGACCTTCGGCGAGGAAATAGACGAGCTGATACATATAAATCTCGAACACGGCAGCGACCGCGAGGGATATTACAATAAATCCATTTCAAGCATCGTTGAGCTTGGTCAGGCGAACGCATTTATTATAGATATTTCAAAACTGATTCAAAATCTCGCCATAGGCAAGCTGCATATAATAGGAGATATTTTTGACCGAGGTCCCCGCGCGGATATAATTATGGACTATCTTATGGAGTATCACAACGTCGATATTCAATGGGGCAATCACGACATCCAGTGGATGGGCGCGGCGGCGGGTTCGCTCGCGTGTATCGCGAATGTGCTGTCGATTTCGACGCGTTATATGAATTTTGACTGTATCGAGGACGGCTACGGAATTATTATGCGCCCGCTTACGGTATTCGCGCTTGAAACCTACGGCGACGACCCGTGCGAATGCTTTATGCCGAAAAACGTAAATCAGGTTTCCATTTCACAGCACGATGTGAAAATTTGGGCGAAAATGATTAAGGCTATATCCATTATACAGTTTAAACTTGAAGGACAGATAATCAAAAGGCATCCGGAGTTTAAAATGGACAATCATTTGCGCCTTGACAAGATAAATTTCGATGACGGAACTATTTCGTTCGAGGGCAAAACCTATAAAATGAAAGATATGAATTTCCCGACGATAGACCCGAGCGACCCGTATAAGCTTACCGAAGAGGAGGAAAAGCTGATGCAGTCGCTTAAAACCTCGTTTCTTCATTCGGAAAAGCTGCAAAGGCACGTAAGATTTTTATATCAAGCCGGCAGTATGTATTTATGCACGAACAATAATCTTCTTTATCACGGCTGCATACCTATGAACTCGGACGGCACGTTTAAGGAGGTCGAGCTTTGCGGCGAAAAGGTCAAGGGCAAATCGCTTTTGGATATGTGCGAAACCTTGGCGAGAAACGCGTATTACGTGCGCAGCGGCAGCGAGGAGCGCGAGTACGGCAAGGACTTTACATGGTTCTTGTGGTGCGGCTGCTATTCGCCGCTTTACGGCAAGAACAAAATGACCACCTTTGAGCGGTATTTTATCGATGACGACGAGGCGAAGATTGAGATAAAGGACGAATATTACACGCTCTATGAAAATCCGAGGATATGCGACAAGATACTTGCCGAATTCGGCATAGACCCGAAATCATATTCGCATATAATAAACGGCCACGTACCGGTTAAGCTCAAAAAGGGCGAAAGTCCCGTAAAGGCTAAGGGTAAGCTCATCGTAATTGACGGCGGTATGTCGAAGGCGTATCAGCCGCAGACGGGAATCGCCGGATACACGCTGTTGTTTAACTCGCACGGCTTGCTTTTAAGCGCTCACGAGCGTTTTGAATCCGTCGAGAGCGCGATAAAGAATGAAAAGGATATGTATTCGACGCTTGAAACGATAGATTTCGCGCCGAGGCGTTTGCTCGTCGAGGACACGGATTCGGGCAAGCATATGCAGACGAAAATAGACGCGCTTACGGCGCTTGTCGAAGCATACAGGAAAGGAACGATAAAGCAAAAAAATGGAAAAATATATTAATGAACCGCTTGTCATAGACACAAGCGTGCCTAACGGCAATTACGAGGTGACGCTGAGCGTCAAAGCGCATACGGACACGGTTTACAGCGTTTACACGCAAAACCGCCGCTTTGCGGTTATTGACGAAAAAATAAAAGCGGGCGAGGAAAGGGAGCATACGCTTATCGTAAACGTATGCGATTACAAGCGCCGCGACGCGGAGTTTAAGGTCGCGGGCGTCAAGATAAGCATCGCCTGCGACGGCGATATAACGGTCACATCGGCGGTATCGCCCGCGGACGCTCCGACGCTCTATATAATAGGCGACTCCACCGTGACCGACCAGCCGGCGGAATATCCGTACACGCCGCATAAGACCTATTGCGGCTGGGGACAGGTAATGCCGATGCTTTTGAATACCGTTGCCGTGTCAAACCACGCGGAATCCGGCTCAACAACCGGCGAAACGCGAAAAATACATTTTACCGCGATAGCCGACAAGCTGAAAGCGGGAGATTTTCTGATGATGGAGTTTGGTCACAACGACCAAAAGGAGGACAGCTTAAAGGCGTTTGGCGGCTATATCGAAAATTTGCGCTATTTTATAGATTTCGCGCGAGAAAAGGGTGCTGTTCCGATTGTAAATTCACCGATAAACCGCATCATATTCAATAGCGACGACACGATTTTGAATCTTTTGGGCGAATACCGCGACGCCGCCGAGGCGGTTTCACGGGAAAAGAACACCGCGTTTATTGATATGTGGACGGCGACAACGGAATTTTTTGAACCCTTGGGGCTTTACACCGCGAAGCGGTATTTCAGATACGACGGCGATTCGCAGGATTACACGCACACCAACGATATAGGCGGCGTCATAGCCGCAAAAATGTGCGCGGGTATGATAAAATCCGCCGGTATAAAAGGACTTTCGGAATACGTTTTGGCGGACAGATTGGATATCGAAAAGCCGAAATTGGAGCCGAACGCGCCGAAGGAATATAACTATCAAGAGTTTACGCGTCTTAAATCCATAGGAATGGGCGAGGTGCCTGCGGATTTGGACGAGGACATTTCTCATATTTAATTGCAATTGAGGTTCACGAGATATTCAGGGCAATGCCCTGAATATTTTTTTAGCGTTTCAAAATTTGTTCAAACAGCAATTTTATGCTCAAAAAATTAAATTAAAAAATTTTTGTAAAATCACTTGACAAACATATCCTACAAGTGTATTATAT
>JAJPXA010000150.1 GCA_021205715.1 Bacillota bacterium | reverse complement strand
GGGGATAGCCGAAAGCATCGGCTCGACTCCCTTTTTGTGATGCAGCTTGCGGTCGACGTAGTTCTTCGTGCATTTCGCGACCTGCGGCGACAGAACAAGCACGCCTATAAGGTTGGGAATCATCATCAAACCGTTGAACGTGTCCGAAATATCCCACGCGAGCTGCGCCGTCATAACGGAACCCGCGAATACTATCATAACGAATATCACTCTGTATACGTTCACGGTTTTCGTTCCGAACAGATACTCCCACGCTTTCGAGCCGTAATGACTCCAGCCCAAAACGGTTGAGTACGCGAACAGCAAAATCGCGATTGCAACAAACGCGGAGCCGACAGCGCCGAAGGTCTGCGCGAAGGAATAGCTTGTGAGAGCGGATGACTCAACGCCCTCGGCTATTACCTTACCGGTGTCGAGATTAACCGCGCCCGAGGTAAGAATGGTAAGCGCCGTCAGTGTGCAGACAACGATGGTGTCGGCAAACACCTCGAATATGCCCCACATACCTTGGCGAACCGGTTCTTTAACATTTGAATTTGAGTGAACCATAACGGATGAACCAAGACCAGCTTCGTTTGAGAAGACGCCGCGTTTCATACCCCACTTCATAGCCTCCGCGATGCCCGCGCCGACAACGCCGCCCGCTATCGATTTCATCGCGAACGCGCCTTTAAATATCGAAACGAATACCGCCGGAATAACCGTAACGTGCGAGAATATGATTATAAGCGCGCCGACGAAATACAGCACAACCATAAACGGAACAACCTTTTCCGTTACTCTCGCGATTACCTTTAAGCCTCCCAAGACAACCGCGCCTACCGCGATTACAAGGAATATGCCCGTTACAATCGGAGGAACGGAGAAGGAATTCTGCACGTTTGAAACCATACTGTTTACCTGACTCATATTGCCTATGCCGAACGACGCGAGCAGGCAGAAGCACGAGAACAGAACCGCCAGAACCGCGCCTATCCACTTGCAGTGCTTAATCGAGCCGAGGCCGTCGCGCAGATAGTACATCGCTCCGCCCGACCATTCGCCCTTGCTGTTCTTGCGGCGGTAAAGAATACCGAGAACGTTTTCGGAATAGTTTGTCATCATACCGAAAAATGCTATAATCCACATCCAAAATACCGCTCCGGGGCCGCCCGTCGCGATAGCGCCCGCGACGCCGACGATATTTCCCGTGCCGACCGTTGCCGCAAGCGCCGTGCAAAGCGATTGGAACTGCGAAATCGATTTATCCTTGGTGTGCTTTGTAACGTTCCTGTCGCCGAAAATAGCGCCGATTGTGTTCTTGAACCAATGACCTATGTGCCCGATTTGGAAGAATTTTGTAAGACACGTCATCAAAATTCCGACAAACGCGAGCAGTATAAGCGCCGGCCATCCCCATACAACACCGTTAATAAGGTTGTTGACATAGGTAATCTTATTAACAATAAAATCCATCATAGTGTAAACCTTTCCACCCTTTTATTTTTCGCGGAGCGGACGGGTATGCCGCTCGCGCGTACGATAAAGATAAAATTCAAACAAAAAAAGGGCATTGAAACAAAAGCTCAAAATGCCGCCCTTGACATATTTGACTCTATCGGATAAATTCACATATATTATAACATATTTCCGCGCCGTTAGTCAAGAATTAGTTTGTTCCCCAAAACAAACCGATTAACGGCAAAAATCGACCCGAAAGGCGCGTATGCGCGGTTAAAATTCGATATTTTGACGCAAATCTCCGCAGTGATCGGACGGGATAATTTTAAATTTAAACAAAAAGTTTTTATAGGGAAATGGTATTGTAAATTAATCGTAATATAATTCATATAATTGATGTTGACGGAAAAAAGATAAAATGGTATAATGACCGTGGTAGCGAATAATTTTAGTACACAAATTTGGAGGCATTGTTTTGAGATTTAATGTAAAAAGATACTTTCAAGTGCTTGGTATAGCTTTGGCTGTCGTTCTTGTGACGGTGGCGGTATGTATGGGTATAAATTACGACAGCGATCTCGGTTTGAGCGGCTCGTCCGAGGTTTTGGCTGACGTGGATAACGGAAAAATCAATGTTTTGGCGCTCGGTGTCGATGTTGACGGCTTGAGAACGGACGCTATGATGTTATTCAGCTACGATACCGGTACAAAAGAGATGAATATACTTACCATTCCGAGAGATACGAGAATGTATGTCGGAAACAGGTATCAGAAGATAAACGCGGCGCACGCCTACGAAACAAACGGCGTGATGGGCGGCCCCGAGGCGTCGGTTGAGGCGGTGACGCGCATAACCGGAATACCGATAAATTTCTATGTCGAGTTTTCGTTTGACGCGGTCGCGCATATTATAAATATACTCGGGCCTATAGAATATACAATCCCCGACCTTTACGGCGACGGCGTGGGTATGGTTTACGACGACCCCGTGCAGAGCCTTCATATCAACCTTCCGCCGGGCAAATACGGCGAGGGCGACGACTGTGATTATCCCGGACTTACCGGCGAGCAGGCGGTTCAGCTCCTGCGCTACCGCCACGGAAATCCCGATCCGGTTACGGGTATTTTCAAGGGCTATACAAACGGCGATGAGGACAGAACGCAGGTGCAGCAGGAATTTATAAAAGCGGTTGTGGATCAAAAGCTGAATCTGAGCCTTATCACGAAAATTCCGGAAATATATCAGGAAATACAAGCGGAATTAAAGACGAACATAACATTTGCGGATGTGGTTAAATACGCGGGAAATCTCACGGGTCTTACGAGCGCGTCAATGAATTCGTACACGCTTCCCGGCGAGTACGGTGAGGACGACGCGAACGGCGACGTTTGGGTTCCGAATTTGAACGAGATACGCGACCTTGTGCAGAACGTGTTCGGATACGACGCGTCCGACATTACCGCGGACAATCCCGACGACCCAGATGCCGCGCATCCCGACCCGATAGTTTACGAGGACACGTCCGCGGAAACGGAGTATTATGAGGACTCCGGCGATGAATACTATGATTATTCCGCGGATGACGAATATTACGAAGACGATTATTCGGATGACGAATACGAGCCGTCGTGGGAAACTGTTGAGTGAAAAAACGCGGTAAAACACGTAAATTTTTAGTAAATTCAGCTATATTTATGAAAAAATTGCATAAAAGGTCTTGTAATTTTAAAAAAACCGTGGTATAATAGCTAAGACTTAGAT
>JAJPXA010000001.1 GCA_021205715.1 Bacillota bacterium | reverse complement strand
ATATATATTAGTATAATAAAGCGCGATGGGAGTGATACTGTAATGAAAAAGACCACCGAGGACTATTTGGAAGCGATATTTATATTAAAAAGAAAAAACGGATACGCGCGCGGCGTCGATATTGCGAAATATTTAAGTTTTTCGCCGCCGAGCGTAAGCCGCGCCCTTTTAAAACTGCACGAGGCGGGATATATAGATTATGACGAAAACGGAATGATTATTCTTACCGAGGCGGGGGGCGAAATTGCCGCCTCGGTCTGCCGCCGCCACGAGTTTTTCAAGAATATGCTCACGGGCGCCGGAGTGGATGAGCAAACGGCGGACGAGGAGGCGTGCAAAATAGAGCACGACGTAAGCGACGACAGCTTCAAAAAGCTTAGCGCGGCTTTTCCGCGGTTTTAAACGGGAAGCTGTTTTCTTCGCGGTATGCAAATTTTAAATTTTTTAACAATTTGGTAACTTTAATTTTATTTGACATATTTTCAAAATAAGGTTATAGTAATAATTACAGATACTTTGCGCGGAGCGAAAGGGGTGACAGGGTTGAAAAAAAGAGTAAAAAGGCTGTACAATATAGCGGTGGATATAATATGCAGATTTATGGATGATAATGTCGGCGTGTACGCGGCGCAGGCGTCATTTTTTATTATCATAGCGATAATACCGTTTGTAATGCTTCTGTTGAATTTGCTGCATCTTTTTTTGCCCATATCGTCCGAAATGGTCGATAAAATAATACTTAACACTATGCCCGAAACCGTGCAGTCGATGCTTCTTACCATAGTTTCGGAGCTTTTTGAAAAAAGCGCCTCGGCGTCGATAATATCGATTTCCGCCGTGTCCACGCTTTGGCTTTCTTCGCGCGGAGTTATGGCGCTTTATCAGGGAATAAATACCGTATATCACGCGGATATGCGCAATTATTTTTATTCGAGAGCTATGTCGCTGCTGTATACGATTATTTTCGTGGTGTCAATCGTTCTTACGGTGCTGGTTTTCACGTTCAGAACCACGATACAGACGGCAATCGCGGTGTATATTCCGTTTGTTCAGACGGTAACATCGGTAATATTTGAAAACAGAACGATAATCTTCGTTATAATGCTTACGGTGATTTTTACGTTTTTATATAAGTTTTTGACAAGCAGAAGTCTTCACCTGAAGCTTTTGCAGCAGGTGCCCGGAGCGTTCGCGGCGGCAGTGGGCTGGATTAGTTTTTCATACCTCTATTCGCTCTATATTGACAACTATTCAAATTATTCATATGTTTACGGCTCGCTTACGGCGATTATATTCTTTATGCTGTGGCTGTATTTTTGTATGAATATTTTCCTGTTCGGCGCGCAGTTCAATAGCTCCTTCAAACGCATTACTTCAGAAATTTAAAAAACAAATTTAAGGATTGAGAAAAAGCCCCGGGTCTTCCGATATACAGATTAAGTAAAATTTTTTTCTCAAATAATAATTTATGTTGTAAAAATTTTGCTTTTATGATAAAATAACAGTAGTATTATACGGAGGGCGGGGATGAAATGGATTACATCGTATTTAACGGGGACGAGCTTTTAAGTATCGCGCTTACCGGATTTATCGGTTTGTGCGACAACACGTATATTATACCCGAGTGCCGCGGCGTAACCTTCGCCGCGATAGGCAATGTAAACGCGTCGATTTGTATGACCGCCGAAGAATGTGAAAAACGCGGCGTAAAATTTTTGAATTTCACGCCGAAATATATGCCGAAATACGTCAACGTGCCTCTTGCGCGCGACGGCGCGGCAAAAACGGGCGGATCCGCGTCCGGCTCTTATATGTCGTCATACGCCTCATCATACGCGTCATCGTATGCTTCGTCGTACACAACGTCGTATTCAACATCGTATGCTTCGTTGTATACAACGTCGTTCGCAACGTCGTACATAACCTCGTTTGCGACGTCCTATATGTATGAATACGAATACGAATATCAAACAAGCTACCGCACCTCGTACTCGTCGAGCTACAGCGCGTCATATTCGGCAAGCTACCGTTCCTCTTACGCGTCAAGCTATGCTTTGAACGCACCGTACAAGCTCGCGCAGAAAACGAAGCCGCGCCAAAACAGCCGCGAAATTATAGCGGTAAACGGATACGGCATAAATTTGATTTAACGGTATCAATAAATTTTCGGAGGGTATTATGGACGCTATACATATCAACAAAACAAGAATATTTCCGAAAACGAAATACAATATCGAGGATTTTGAGATTTTGACAACCGTGCTTTCCGCGCTGAAATGGCGCGAGCATAACGGTAAAATAACAATGTTTACCGACAGCGCGGGATATGAGTATTACGCGGAAAATAACCTTTTATCGTTGTGGGACGGCGGCGTAAGCGTGTCGCTTAACGCGATGCCCGATATTAATTCGGATATGTTTTGGGCGGGCGGTAAAATTTTCGCGCTCGGTCAATGCTCGGCGCCCGTCGCGATGATTGACACGGATTTTATAGTGTGGGCGCCGCTGGCGTTCGATAATCTGCCCGCGCTCACGGTCATACACAGCGAGGATATATATCCGGACGTGTACCCGCCGCGGGAGCATTTTAAGATGAAAAGCGGCTATCGATTTGATAAGGATTGGAATTGGTCGAAAAGGCCGCTCAATACCGCGTTTACGGTTATAAAAAGCGAAGAGCTTCTGCAATATTACACAAAATCCGCGATGGATTTTATGCAAAACGCCGAGGACGCGGACGATAATTTGACCTATATGGTTTTTGCCGAACAGCGGCTTCTCGCGATGTGCGCCGATAAAATGGGGGTTGAGGTTAAAGAGCTTTCAAATCTCGAGAATCTGTTCCGCGACGGCGAAAGATATTTCACGCATATTTGGGGTATGAAGCAGCAAATGCGCGATAACGGCAGACTGAGATACGATTTTTGTATGAGGTGCCTGAACCGAATAAAGCGCGATTTCCCGCATATGATTGATATTTTAAAAAAAATAGACTGCCTGAAAGGGTATTTTTAACAGAGGTTTCGCCTCTGTTTTTTTATAATATCTTTAGACAGTTGAGCGAAGCGAAACAAAAATCCACCCGCTATGCGGGTGCGCAACGAAAAGTTATACAAAAAACTCATCCTGCGTGATACAATAAAGATGTTCAAGTTTATTGCAAGAAAGGATGAGTTTAATGGCAAATAAAGCAAATAGTTTATCTCATACAAAATGGT
>JAJPXA010000031.1 GCA_021205715.1 Bacillota bacterium | reverse complement strand
AGCCACGCCTGCATCATTTGCAGGTAATAAAAATCCGAGTCCACGGAGGCGACGTATTCCAAAACGCGGTCGATATAATCGTCCGTCAAATAATACCGCATAAGACAGCCAAAGCCGAAGCGGACAACCCACGGATTTTCATTATATATAAAATACTCAATATCGGCAAAAAATTCGGTACGGTAACGCTTTATCGCATTAAATGCCGCCAAATCGCAGGTTTCCCAGCTTGTTATCATATCCGCGTAGCGCTTGATATACGAAATAAGCGCCGAGTAATCGGCGCATTTTATATACGACATCACAAAGCCGCAAATCAGGATTTCCTCGCGGGTATCTCCCATTTCGCAGTTCAAGAATTCCGCGTAATTGCCTTTTGCTATCTCCTTTGCCGCCGCGCGGAGCGCGGGCACGCGCACGCCGAGTGACGCGCCGCCGCCTGGCACGAGCGAGTCGGTGAATTTTTTGTATTTCGCATCGGCAAGTGAGGTTAAATACTCGTAAAATTTCAAGTAATCCGCCTGCGTCCAACGGTTGAGATTAAGATTCATATGCATATCCTTCCTCGCTGATGTAAATTCGGGTTAATTTTTCCATTTCAACAGTTTAAGCCAGTTGTCGAGCGAATTTTTCCACTGCGCGACGTGCGGAACATCAAACGCCTGTCCCAAGCCGTGAGGACCAAGCGGATAGATATGTACCTCAAACGGCACCTTGACACGGCTTAGCGCCGATGCGTACATAAGCGTGTTTTCCACGGGAACCGCTTGGTCGGTCGACGTGTGCCACATAAACGCCTGCGGAGTGTCGGGTGTGACGTGCTTGTAAAGCGACATAAGCTCCTTATCCGCGTGCGGCGGATTTTCGCCGAGCAAATTTTGACGCGAGCCGTCGTGACGGTACTCGAACATATCGATTACCGAATAGCATAATATAGACGCGTCCGGTCTTGCGCTTTCCGTGTCAATATCGTCGGTCGGCGCGTACATTTCCTTATCGTAATGCACCGATACCGAGCCGGCAAGATGCGCGCCCGCGCTGAATCCCATAACCGCTATCTTGTTCGGGTTTATGCCGAATCCCTCGGCATAGCGCCTTACGAGTCTGACCGCGCGCATAGCGTCCGAAATTTCCGCCGGATGCTTATACGGCGCGACTCTGTAGTCCACATTAAAGCAGGTAATCCCGATTGACTGCAGCCATTCGCACATCGCGGGGCCTTCATGCTCCGCCTTCATTCCGTAGCCGCCGCCGGCGAATACTATAACTGCGCCGTCGGAATTTGCCTCATAGCACGTAATTGTGGGAACAAAATTAAGCTCCTCCGTATTGCAGGAGATAACATCGCCCCATAAATTCATTTTATTCATCGTCCTTCACCGCTTTCTCTTCATCCGCGATTTTTATTCCAAGCTCCTTAAGCTGCTCATCGTCAACATCCCCTGGCGCGCCGGACATAAGCTCGGACGCGTTTTGGATTTTCGGGAACGCCGTAACGTCGCGCAGGCTGTCCGCTCCGCACATAAGCATCGCCAAGCGGTCAAGACCTATGCCCATACCGCCGTGCGGCGCCGCGCCGTACTTGTACGCTTCAACCAAAAATCCGAATTTTGCCTCTATCTCCTCGTCGCTCATACCGAGAGCCTCAAACATTTTCTGCTGAAGCTCGGAATCGGTTATGCGAATCGAGCCGGAGCATAACTCCGTGCCGTTCAGCACCAAATCATACGCCTTTGCGATAACCTTTTCGGGGTCGGAATCGAGATACTCGACGCACTCGTCCATAGGCATTGTAAACGGGTGGTGCATCGCAACCCAGGTGTCGCTCTCCTCGTCGTATTCAAAGAACGGAAATTCGGTTATCCATAGGAAATTCCAGCCGTCGGGAATTATATTGAGCTGCTTTGCGACCTTGAGCCTCAACGCGCCCAAAACCGGAAGCGTAACTCTGTCCTTGTCCGCGACAAACAGCACAACGTCGCCCTTTTCGGCGCCGACGCGCTCCAAAATCGCGTCAAGCTCGCCGTCGGCGAGGAATTTCGCGAACGCGCACGAGGGCGCGTCGTCAACCCAGCGTATAAACGCGAGTCCTTTCGCGCCGATGCCCTTTACGTATTCTGTGAGCTTATCGATTTCCTTGCGCGTAAGCACGCCCGCCGCACCTTTGGCGACTATCGCGCGCACCGAGCCGCCCGCATCAACCGCGGACTTAAATACGCCGAAGCCGCAGTTCGCGGCTAAATCGGATATGTTTGTTATCTCCATACCGAAACGCGTGTCCGGCTTATCCGAGCCGTAGCGCTCCATTGCCTCTTTATATGTCAGCCTCGGGAGCGGCGTCGGTATGTCGATGTTCATAACGTCCTTAAACAAACGCTTTACAAATCCCTCGCCAATCTCCAAAATATCCTCGACATCGACGAACGACATTTCCATATCTATCTGCGTAAATTCCGGCTGACGGTCGGCTCTTAAATCCTCGTCGCGGAAGCAGCGCGCAAGCTGAATATATCTGTCATATCCCGCGACCATCAAAAGCTGCTTGTACATCTGCGGCGACTGCGGCAAAGCGTAAAAATTGCCGTGGTGAATACGCGACGGAACGATATAATCTCTCGCGCCCTCGGGCGTGGATTTAATCATCATCGGCGTTTCTATCTCTATAAAGCCGTTCTCGTAAAAATAATCGCGCGCGGATTTTGCTATTTTGCTTCTCGTTATAAGATTTTGCTGTAATTTTCCGCGTCTTAAATCGAGGTAGCGGTACTTTAATCTCAGCTCCTCATTTGTGTTGGTGTCGTCGACAATCTCAAACGGCGGCGTTTCCGCCTTTGCCAATATGCGCAAATCATCGACGATTATCTCTATATCGCCGGTTTTTAAATCCGGATTTTTGCTTTCTCTTTCCTTTACAACGCCCTTTGCCATCAAAACATACTCGCTGCGGCACGACGACGCTTTTTCAAACACGGCGCGGTCGGTCGCGTCGTTGAACGCGAGCTGCACTATGCCCGTTCTGTCGCGCAGGTCGATAAATATAAGGTTTCCCATATCGCGTATCTTTTGAACGTATCCGCCGACAACGACCGTGCTTCCCACACCCGCTGTTTCACCGCAGTAATTCGTTCTTTTTAATCCGCTCATTGTATCCATTTTGTTCAATCTCCTTCATTTGATTTCGGCGCCCGCCCGTTTTGCCGCCGCAGTGCCGAATAATGTTATATAT
>JAJPXA010000243.1 GCA_021205715.1 Bacillota bacterium | reverse complement strand
AGGATGTAAAGCTGTATTTTAAGATACTTCAAAATTTACGGGCGGATATCGAATATGTCGACAGCTCCACCGTTGTTATAGACTGCACAAATATAGAATCTTGGGAGCCGATGGGGGATTTGACGCGCAAAATGCGCGGCTCGAGCTACCTTATGGGCGCGCTTTTGGGGCGTTTCGGCAAATTCAGCGTTGACCCGCCCGGCGGCTGCGATTTCGGAACGCGTCCGATTGACCAGCATATAAAGAGCTTTGAGGCATTGGGCGCCGAGGTCGATATAAACCGCGGTATGATAGAAGGCAGCGCCGACAAGCTTACCGGCGGCACAATATATTTCGACGTTGTAACCGTGGGCGCGACAATAAACGCGATGCTCGCGGCGTGTACCGCCGAGGGAACGACGATTATAGAAAACGCGGCGAAGGAGCCGCATATAGTAGACCTTGCCAATTTCTTAAACGCGATGGGCGCGAATATAAGAGGCGCGGGTACCGATACGATACGAATACGCGGTCAAAAGGAGCTTCACGGCGGCTCATACGCGATAATACCCGACCAAATTGAGGCGGGAACCTTTATGGTCGCGGCGGCGGCGACGCGCGGAGATGTGCTTATCTCAAACGTTATACCGCGCCATCTTGAAATAATAGGCTCAAAGCTACAGCAGGCGGGCGTTAAGGTCGAGTACGGAATAGACTCGGTAAGAGTCTATGTTCCCGACGGCACCGTTTTTAAGCCGATAAACTTTACGGCGCTCCCGTACCCGGGATTTCCGACCGATATGCAGCCGCAGCTTGTGACGTTTTTATCCATAATATCGGGAACAAGCACGGCGCGCGAGGGTGTTTGGGACAACCGCTTCAGATACGTAAACGAGCTGAAGCGTATGGGCGCGAATATTCGCGTCGAGGGTCAGCTTGCCATAATAGACGGCGTTAAGCGGCTGTATTCGTCGCACGTAAAGGCAACGGATTTGCGCGCAGGCGCGGCGATGATAATCGCGGGATTGATAGCCGACGGCACCACGCATATTACCGATATTTATCATATAGACCGCGGGTACGAGCATTTCGAGAAGAAATTTATAAATATCGGCGGACAAATAGAAAGAATACAAGTTCTTGAGGATGATGACATATGACAAATTTCGTTTCACTTATAAGCGGCTCCTCAGGTAACTCGACGTTTATCTCTGACGGAAAAACGCATATACTGACCGACTGCGGCACATCCGGCTCCGGGCTTAAAGCGCTTCTCGCGCAGATAGACGCGGCTCCGGAAAGCATATCCGCGCTTTTGATTACGCACGAGCATTCCGATCACGTAAAGGGCGCGGGTGTTATCGCAAGACGGTACAGCATACCGATTTACGCCACGCGCGGAACATATGAAAATATGTGCTGCGGCAAGATAGATGAAGATTTGGTTCATTTTATCGAACCGGACACGGATTTTGAAATAGGCGGCATAGGAATTATGCCGTTTTCTATTCCGCACGACGCAGCGGAACCGGTAGGCTTTTCCTATTTTGTAGGAAACGATAAATTTTCAATCGCGACGGATATGGGGCATATGAATGATTACATTCTCTCGCATATCCTGGGCAGTAAAAAAATCATTCTCGAATCCAACCACGATGTGGAAATGCTTCAAATGGGTTCGTACCCCTATCCCTTAAAACGCAGAATTTTAAGCGACATCGGGCATTTATCGAATGAGAACGCGGCAAAAACCGCGATGGAGCTTGTAAAAAACGGCGCCCAAAGCATAGCGCTCGGACATTTGTCGAATGAGAATAACCGCCCCGAGCTTGCTATGCTCGAAACCTACAACCGTCTTACGGACGGCGGCGTAAAGGTCGGCTCTGACACGGCGCTGACCGTCGCGAAGCGCTACGAGCCGACAATTATCTGAGCGCGGTACATACAGAAAGGCTTTAATATGAACATAACGATATTGGCTGTCGGCAAAATCAAAGAGAAATATTTCACCGACGCATTAAGGGAATATTCAAAGCGGATGTCGAGATTTGCGAAATTCAATATTATCGAGGTGCCCGATGAGAAAATCCCCGACAACCCGTCCGAAAAGGAAATAACGGCGGTAAAGGAAAAAGAGGGCGCGCTTATTTTAAGCCGCCTGCCGAAAAACGCATACACCGCCGCGATGTGCGTAGAGGGGGATTTAATATCATCCGAGGAGCTTGCCGAAAAAATAAGCGCGGCAACGATGTCCGCAAGTCATATAGCGTTTATAATCGGCGGCTCGCTGGGCTTGTCCGACGAGGTGAAGCGCCGCGCCGATATACGTATAAGCTTCGGCAGGATAACCCTCCCCCATCAGCTTATGCGCGTTGTGCTCGCGGAACAAATTTACCGCGCGTTTAAAATAAACGCCAACGAAAGCTATCACAAATAAATTCAGCTCTGCGCTTCCCGCTAAAAAGCACCGAAAACTTTGCAATCGGAGGTATCGCTATGAACAATCTTGAATCGGTATTACAAACAGCGCTTGACACGGTAAAAGAAACGTATGATATAATAACAAACGACGCTCTGGCGGGCGAAGTGTCGGTCAAAGGCGACGCGGATTTTGTCACGCAGGTTGATTTTAAGGTTCAGAGCTTCATAAAATCAAGACTGTATTCGGAATTTCCCGAAATCCAATTTATGGGTGAGGAGGGCGAGCGCGATAAAATCGATTTCTCAAAGCTCGTATGGATTTTAGATCCCGTGGACGGCACGACGCACCTTATCCGCCGCTATGGTATGAGCGCGGTATCCCTGGCGCTCGCCGAAAACGGCAATCCGATATTGGGTATTATTTACAACCCGTTTCACAACGAGCTTTACACCGCCGTAAAAGGCGGCGGCGCGTTTTTTAACGTCAGGCGGATATATGTAAGCGAAACGGCGGACATTAAAGACGCGCTTGTTTCGATAGGCACAATGCCCTACGACAAATCAAACGCGGACAAGAGCTTCGATGTATACAAAAAGCTGTTTTTAAACTGCATCGATATCCGCCGTCTCGGCAGCGCCGCGCTGGACTTGGCGTATACCGCGCGCGGAAGCTGCGACGCGTATTTCGAGCCGCGGCTGAAGCCTTGGGACTTCGCGGCGGGCGGCGTGTTAGGCGAGGAGGCGGGCGGCACAGTCACCGACTTTAACGGCAATGCCGTGCGCGTTGACAAAATTTCCGACATCGCCGCCTCAAATAAGCGCCTGCAT
>JAJPXA010000019.1 GCA_021205715.1 Bacillota bacterium | reverse complement strand
GTGTATTATAATAACAGATAAATCTTCGGGGTATGTGAAATTCATAATCGGCGGTGAACGGTTTTCCGTAAGTCCGCGAGCCTTTTGGGTTGATTCGGTGCGATTCCGAAACCGACGGTAGAGTCCGGACGGGAGAAGATGAAATTCGGCTTTTTTGCCTATTCTTTTTGACCAATTCGCCCCGAGGAATTCGAGGTGATTTTTTAATGGAAAAATATATGCGCCGCGCGATAGAGCTTGCAAAGGGCGGCATCGGATTTGTAAATCCCAATCCCCTTGTCGGCGCGGTAATAGTAAAGGACGGCAAAGTCATCGGCGAGGGGTATCACGCGCGGTACGGCGAACCGCACGCGGAGCGAAACGCGCTTAAAAGCTGCACGGAGAGTCCCGCAGGCGCGGATATGTATGTGACGCTTGAGCCGTGCTGTCACTACGGCAAAAATCCGCCGTGTACCGATGCGGTAATCGAAGCCGGAATAAAACGCGTATACGTCGGCTCCTTTGACCCGAATCCGCTGGTGGCGGGAAAAGGAATAAATATTTTGAGGAATCACGGAATCGAGGTCACGGAAAACTTTTTACGCGGAGAATGTGACGCGCTTAACGACATATTCTTTCATTATATAACCTCAAAAACGCCGTATGTAATAATGAAAACGGCAGTAACGGCGGACGGTAAAATTGCCGCCGCAACGGGCGATGCGAAATGGATAACAAACGAGCTGTCGCGCGCAGATACTCACGAAACACGCAAGCGCGTTTCCGCGATTTTGGTAGGAGTGAATACTGTCATATCAGATAATCCCATGTTGAATTGCCGAACGGAAAACCCGTCCGATCCCATACGGATAATCTGCGACAGCTCCCTGCGTATTCCGCTTGACGCGCGCGTCTTAAAAACCGCCCGTGAAATCCCAACATATATCGCGACAGTTTCCGAGGATAAGGAAAAAATCGCGGCAATAGAAAAAACGGGCGCGCATATAATAAAAGCATACGCGAAAAATAATCGTGTGGATTTAACCGACTTGATGAATAGGCTCGGCGCGATGTCTGTTGACAGCGTGCTGATTGAGGGCGGCGGAGAAATAAACGCGAGCGCGTTAAGAGCGGGAATCGTAAATAAGGTACAGGTTTATATCGCGCCGAAAATAATCGGCGGCGACGGAAAAAACGCGGTCGCGTCCATAGGCGTAACGCTGGCGGACGAAGCGGTAAAATTAAAAAATCCGCGAATAACACGATTCGGTGATGATGTTTTGATAGAATACGAGGTGGAATAATGTTTACCGGATTAATTGAAGAAATCGGCGAAATCGCCGCTGTAAAGCGCGGTGCGCGCTCCTGCGAATTGTCTGTAAAAGGCGATGTGGTTTTCGGCGATTTAAAGGTTGGCGACAGCGTAGCCGTAAACGGAGTTTGCTTGACGGCGTCGGTAATTAACGGCAATATATTTACCGCCGATGTTATGGCGGAAACAATGCGACGAAGCAACCTCGGTCTTTTGCAAAAAGGCTCAAAGGTTAATCTTGAGCGCGCGATGAGCGCGGACGGCAGATTCGGAGGACATATTGTCGCGGGACATATTGACGGAACAGGCTTCGTGCGTTCGCTCAAAAGAGAGGATAACGCCGTTTGGGTTACGGTTACGGCGGACGAGAGCATAATGCGATATATAGTTGAAAAAGGCTCCGTCGCAATCGACGGAATAAGCCTTACCGTTGCGAATGTGTATAAAGACGCGTTTTCCGTATCGGTCATACCGCATACCGCCGGTGAAACTACCCTGCTTAAGCGCAGAACAGGTGACAAGGTAAATCTTGAATGTGATATAATCGGCAAATATATTGAAAAATTTGTCGGCAAGGCGTCTGCGATAACGGAAGATTTTCTTAAGGAATATGATTTTTAGAGGTGAATTTAATGTTTGAATTTGATAAAATCGAAACAGCTTTGGATGATTTGAGAAACGGCAAGGTTATTCTTGTTACCGACGATCCCGACCGCGAAAACGAGGGCGACCTTATCTGCGCCGCACAATACGCTACAACGGATAACGTCAATTTTATGGCAACGTACGCAAAGGGTCTTATATGTATGCCGATGAGCAGCGAGTACATCACAAAGCTCGGGCTTCGACCGATGGTTGCGAACAACACCGACAACCACGAAACCGCATTTACGGAGTCGATTGATTATATATCCACCACTACCGGTATTTCCGCGGAGGAACGCGGAATTACCGCGCGTATGTGCGTTGAGCCGAGTACGGTTCCGCAGGATTTTCGCCGTCCGGGGCATATGTTTCCGCTTGAGGCAAAGCCGGGCGGAGTACTTGAGCGTAACGGGCATACGGAGGCAACGGTGGACTTGTTGAGATTGGCGGGAATGAGCGCGGCAGGCTTGTGCTGTGAGATTATGGCTGACGATGGAACAATGATGCGCCGGGAGGAGCTTATCGAATTTGCAAAGGAGCATAGTCTTACCTTTATAACAATCAAGGACCTACAGACCTACCGCCGCCGGCATGACAAGTTTATGGCGCGTGTGTCAAAGGCGCACCTGCCCACAAAATACGGTAATTTCGACATTTACGGATATAAAAACACAATAAACGGCAACCACCACGTTGCGCTTGTAATGGGTGATGTGGCGAACGGAGAGCCTGTTTTATGCCGTGTACATTCGGAATGTTTGACGGGCGATGTGTTCGGCTCGTGCCGCTGCGACTGCGGCGAGCAACTCGCGCAGGCGCTTACAAATATAAATAACGAGGGCAGAGGTATATTGCTATACCTCCGTCAAGAGGGCAGAGGTATAGGACTGCTCAACAAAATCAAAGCGTATGATTTGCAGGAGCACGGCTACGACACCATCGAAGCAAACGTAAAATTAGGCTTCGCGCCCGATTTGCGCGATTACAGCGAGGGCGCGCAAATTTTAAAGGATTTGGGCGCATCGAAGCTCCGAATTATGACGAACAATCCCGAAAAAATTTCCGACCTTTCGGAATACGGAATTGAGATAGTCGAGCGCTTGCCTATTCAAATTAAGCCGAAAAAGGAAAATGAATTTTATTTGAAAACAAAACAGAATAAAATGGGACATTTGTTGGATTATTGATTGATGCGGAATGTGTAAATTTGGGTTTAGTGTACTAATGACATTTGTGAACATTGTGCATCAACATAGCAATCTTTTTCTTGAAAAAGATTTAAAAGACTTCTTTTTCTGAAAAGAAGCAAAAGCA